>JBKHIS010000058.1:0-7367 GCA_046538535.1 Hadesarchaea archaeon
TCTTCCAGGCTCATTCCAGGCTCGCCCACAACGCTGATCAGTGCTTTTTTAGCATTTTTGATGTCCATGTCAAGGAGAGGATTATTTAGTGCCTCCTTTACTGCCATTTTCGCTCTATTTTGGCCACCATACTCTCCAAAGCCCAAAACTCCCATATCCCCGTCCTCAAAAGTTGTTCTAATATCCTCAAAATCCAAATTAATCAAGCCCGGCTTGGACATCATCTCGGTAATGCCAGCTATCGTATCCATCAGGACACTGTCAGCAAGCTCAAAGGCCTCCGCTAGGGAGAGATCGGGAGCTATCTCCAAAAGTTTATCATCCGGAACTAGTATGGTTGTATCGGAATTTTCCCTGAGTCTGGAAAGACCCTCCGATGCATTTTGGCTTTTCTTCTTTCCTTCAGCTTCAAACGGCAAGGTAACTATACTCACGGCAAGGGTTCCAACTCTCGATGCAACCGATGCTACAACTGGCCCTGCTCCCGTCCCAGTGCCTCCGCCCAACCCGTAAGTTAGGAATACAAGATCGTATCCGGAAAGGATCTCCCTTAAATCCCCTTCATTCTCCATAGCTGCCTTGCGCCCTACATCTGGATTCGCCCCAGTTCCCAACCCCTTGGTTAATTTTTTTCCAATCAACACCTTTTTATCGGCCTCAGTATTCAAAAGATCTTGAGCATCTGTATTTATCGCAATCGTGTCCGAACCCGATATTCCACTTTTTTCCATCCTAGAAAGAGTATTGCATCCTGCTCCACCACATCCAACGGTTACTATCTTAGGTTTCGCTCCGGAAGCATATTCACTATATTCCTCACTCTCCTGTGAAACAGACTCCGTCATCCTCTCACTTCCAGTCCAGCCACAGCAAATGTATGTTTATAACCCTAAAAAGCTTCATCTTAAAAAAACAGTATTTCTAAAAAATATAAAATCAAGACAATTAATTAACCCCAAATCTCCAAAAAGGTAACTCATGAGACGAGAAAAAAGTTCGATTAGCGTAGAAGAATCTGAGACTGTACTCTTCAAATCATTCATTAAAGGATTTCGGAACTCCGAATCCGGTGAAACTTCACCTATAACACCCACTATTTTTTCTAACTTTGAACTGTCAAGCCTAATTCTGGAAAAGATCTTTCCTCGATCTTCGAACTGATAGTCCACTCTTTCGGGTTCATTTTAATTCAAAAGGAGAATGTGGTCAACCTCGGAGAGATCGTCATCCCCGGACGCATTCCAAAAAACAGGTCCCAGTGATCGATCCCTTTTAGAAAAGTTACCACAAACAACAATGGCAGAAATGGCTTTATATATTGTATATAAAGGGCCCGTCATCAGCCCAGGTTGCTGTCCAGTGACTACAACATAGCAGTCCTCTTGTTTTAATTTTTCAATATTATCTATAACTTCAGAAGGCGGGCCAATCTTCAAATTGTATTCCTTTAATACTTCCATCAAGTTGAATCTATCTAAATCTCTTATCTTCCTCAAGCCAGGGGCATTAATCCCCTGGGAATAAACTTTCTTAGAGAGCGAGGATTCATTAAATAATCCCTAGCAAGCTCATTCTCAAAGGACGGATTGATACAAGATTCATCATTTGTCATATTTTTCAATCTACCTTCAATATTTTTAAAAAAAGATTACTCAAAAGTCTAATTTCGAAAGAAACAGGATCAAGGTACAAAAAATAGAGAAAGTAACCCGGTGAGAAAGATACCGTCGAAAGTTCCGGCCCCTCCTATACTCAGAAATTCTGCACCTGATCTGACAGATCCATTGAGATTTAAGAGGTCTGCCCCAATCAATACACCCATAACTCCCGAAAAAAACGCAATAGCAGCTTTAGGATCCCCTGGAATCAAAAGGGCCACTGCTGCAGCAGACAAAGGGGGAATAAATGTCGGTAAAGCAATTCCTATGCCTGGCAAAGGTCTAGCCAACTTAAAAGAAATTATTGCGATTATAGCAGTTCCAATAGCGTATTGACTAATCAAATTAGGATATGTGAAAAGTATATATATACACAGAAATAAGGGAACCAATGCACCACCCACATTTATAGCTATTGTTGTTTGGATGACTCGGTATCTATTTTCTCTTTCGGGATAGATAAAATCAAAGAAAGAGTGAGGTTTTTTTAAAATGACTGGCTCCTTTCTTCTAACTTTATAAATAGGAATATTTATCGAGCTTCCAAGTAAAGAAATGAAAAAAATCAAAAGACCTATTTCGAAGCTTAATCCCAAACTTCGGAAAGCTCCACCCGCAAAAAAGGGCAACATAATCAATAGGACTAGCAAAAAGATAAAAAAGAATATTGAAAACGGTAAGCCAACAAGATTTCTTCTGGTCATGATCAGCCTTCCATGGATAAGGGGGACGATGTCTTCCACGTTCTAAAAGACGTATTAAACACAAAGTCTCAGTAGGTCACATATCTATCGCGGTATTCATCAACCTCAGAAGGACCTTTTTCCTTCTTTAGTTCTCGAATAACCTCCTCCGGATGCTGCATCCCAATTCTAGCTATTATTTCCTTAAGTTCTGTAACGGTCGTTCTTCTCAATTCCGGGTATTTTTCCGTTATCTGCATCAATTCATTGAAAAAATCAGCCGCTCTCCCTTCCACCTCACCCTTTGAAGGGGAGAGGTCTTCCTCATCAAATTCCCTAAGGCGGTTTGCCAAGCGATTTCCAAGCCTATCAATATCATAATCCGTTTCCTCCTTTTTTTCTCTCCTCCTCCCCAAGCGATTCGCCAACTGGTTCGCTTCTTCACTGTCTAGGTTATTCTCCTCCTTCGCCATCTTCCGCACCTCCCTCACATTTGGATATAACTAAATCAGCCAGCTTCATGAAGTTTTCGATTTGATCGTTCGATGGTTTATGGTTATACAGAGTAGTCCTGTTCTTCATCGACCGACGAATGGCAACTCTCTGCCTTATCTCAAAATCCGTAAGGTATTCCTTTAGACCATCCATGTTTCTCAGATTCTTCAATGTTTTAGAGGCAACACCATCTGGTCTTACCAAGTTTGGTACAATTGCCAATATTTCTATGCCCGTTCCAAAGGCATTCTCTATCTCCTCAATCTCATCAAGGGCTCTATGTACGGACACAATGCTCATCTCTTCGTCCTTGATGGGAATCACTACATGTCTGCATGCAAGAATCGCGTTATCGTAAAGTATTCCCACCGAAGGAGGGGAATCCACCATTATGTAATCATAATCCTGTTCAAGGCTATCTAAAAGCATCTTCAGCCTCATCTCTCTATTACGTTCCGCATTCAGTCGATCCTCCACACCACGCATGTCAAAATTGGAGGGGACGAGATCCACACCCTCATCAGTCGATATTATAATATCGTCAGGGTTATTATGGGGTCCCTCAACCAAATTATAAGCCAAGCTATTTTTGTTCTCATCATAATATTCGCGGTCAAAACCCAGATGAACGGAAAGATATGCAGAAGGATCAAGATCAACCAACAGAACATCCCTATCTCTCCTTGCTAAACCCACAGCCAAATGAAGGCATATGGTAGTCTTGCCAACTCCTCCTTTTTGGTTTGACACGGTAATTCGATAACTCATCTTCCCTCATCCTATTACATAAGAGCGATACCGTTTAATCTTTTTTTATAAAAAAAACCAACGCGCAAAAAACCTAAAAAATCAGTTGAAAAAATTTGAAGATCATACAATCTGAAAAAAAATCTTTACTAAACAATGCAAGGTGAGGATATTCAGCCAGCCTAACTCTCGAACTGAAGCTCGTAGAAATGCCGGAACTTTTCGCCCTCTTCCATCAGCTCATCAAATGTACCCCTCTCCTTGATACTTCCCCCCTCTATGAAGATTATTTCGTCTGCATCAACTATAGTTGATAATCTATGAGCGATAGTGAAAGTCGTCCTACCCTTCGATACTCTATCAATCGCCTCCTGAATTAGTTTCTCGGTGTGAGTATCTACAGATGAAGTCGCTTCATCAAGGATCAAAATCTCCGGGTCTTTAAGAAGAGCTCTCGCAATTGATATCCTCTGTCTTTGGCCTCCTGAAAGCTTCAACCCCCTTTGCCCTACCCCCGTTTCATATTCTTCTGCCATCTCTGAGGCAAATTGATGAACATTGGCTTTCTTGGCCACCTCCATTACCTCCTCCTCGGTTGCCTCGGGGCTTCCATAAGCTATATTCTCCTTAATAGTACCAGAAAATAGGTAATCATCCTGTAAAACCATGGCAATTGAATTTCTTAGCTCCTTTAGATCCCAATTTTTTACATTGACGCCGTCAACCTTCACGGAGCCGCTATCAACGTCATAAAGACGGGGTATCAACCGAACTAGTGTCGTTTTACCAGATCCACTTGGGCCAACCAAAGCCACATTTTTCTTGGGCGGAACGTCCAGATTTATTCCCCTAAGAACGCATTCTTTCGCATCATATGAGAAATAAACTTCCTCAAAGGTTACTCTCCCGGGGATAGAGGCCTTATAAGTCCCTCTTTCCTTCTCAAGGGTCCTTTCATCCACTTCGTCCAAATTATTTATTATCTCCAGACTCCTTTCATCCAAAAGCAATGCTTTACCGTCGGAAGCATCTTTTTTAAGATCGGAAAAAGAGGACCCATCTATCTCTAACCTATCCGCCCCCTCGATCTCATCGGCCTTAGTCGTTCCAGAGTCGGAATGTATCCTAGGCTCAATATCAACATAAGAGAAGAATCTTTCAACGGAAGCGAGAAAACGACTAAATCCCTCGTTAATATGGATTAGTCTCAACATTGGACTTCTAAAACCCAACAGATAAGTATAAAATGCTGCTAAAGTGCCAGCCGTCAAGGCACCGTTAACTACCAGATAACCACCATATCCAAGCGTTAAAACTAGACCCAAACTGTTCAAAAAATATGCGCCAGGTCCCAAGGTACTTATGTATTTTATAGCGTTCTTTCGGGCGTTGTAATGCTCTCTGTTATTTTCCGCGAAACGTCCTCTCTCAAACATTTCATTAGCAAACGCCTTAATTATTTTCATTCCAGAGAGATTATCCTCAAGTCTATCACTCATCTCAGCTTTTCTTCTTCTAGTCTCTCTGAAAGCACTATGCATTCTATGCATGAAGAATCTCCCGTAAAGCACGAGAAGCGGAGCAAAAGCCAAGCTGACAAGAGTTAGCGGAACGTTCAAAGTAAACAAAATAATCAAAGTACCAACTACCCTTGTAAGACCATTGAAAAATCCTTCCGGTCCATGGTGAACGAATTCCTGAAGTCTATTTAAATCATCGATTATTCTAGAAATGAGTTCTCCAGTCTTCTTTTCATCGTGGAACTTCATGGAAAGTCTCTGAAAATGACCATAGAGGTCGTTCCTCATATCATAGACTACCTTTTGAGCAATTTTATGACCATAATAACTCCTCAATATTCTACCACCAGCTATGGCCCCGAATACTCCCAGAGCTATCAAGGACAAGCGAAGAACCTCCCCTAAATTGCCCGCCGGAATAGCATTGTCAATCATTGTTCTAAGTATAAGAGGAGGAACAAGAGCGAGAATAGCAACTGCTACGTGTCCTATCTGCACGGGCAGATAAACCCGCAAATTAGGCCGAAGGTACTCGCTATAAAACCTTTTTACAAGGTAACCTATATCAAACTCTAGAACGGACTTCTGATCGGAATCCTTATCCACATCAAACACCCAAGACCTAAAAATCCTGTATCCGGTTAATAACTCAGCAATGTAAAAAAAAGCTTTTCCCTTGACGGGTGATTTCAAAATACAGAATAAAGGAAAAATTCTCAAATTAAAACTACAGAAATAACCAATGTTAAACAAAGAGGATGCCCGCGGGCTTACAAAATACGTTTCGATTCCCTTCTTTTCATTAGACCCATAAAAAATTGAGATTTGCTTTTTGGAAAATCAGCGACCCCCATGTAGATTTTAGGAGGCTGTTTTAAGGGAGAAATTTTATTTCTGTATCTTCAAACCAATAATAGGAGGTGAAATTTTTGGATAGTAAGGGAGGTATAGTAAGATGGGTGATTATAATCATAATAATTATCCTCATCTTAGCGTTCTTTGGAATTATCGAAATAGGGATATTCTAACATCCCTTGGACATGTATCTCCAATACACCGGTTACTGGAGACTTAACTGCTCCAAAAAAGCACGGGTAAAAACGTTTCACTGGGGGAAGATGGAATAGTCCGTTTCTCTATTTTTTTAATCCCAAAACTTCAAAGTCTATTTCAGCGTAAAAACATTCTCAATCTCGAAGGCGAAAAATTCGCGAATTGCTGAAAAGAGTTTACCTCTCTTTGGCCATATACCTACTCTATTTTTTAGGGTCGTTCATCAGGCTATGAAGTGTCCTAATTGGATTAGGCGTCTAGATAAAATAGTGGATATTACTAATTTCTAGAACACTATCTAAGGCCTCAACCTTCCAAAGATGGTTAGTAGCAATCCGATAAAACCTTTCAATCTTGCAAAAATAGTTAATAGCACTCCTATAAAACCTGGTCCTATCGAGAAAAGCCGGTCCATTAGAGTCCCTGAAATTGCTCCTGTAACTAGCATGACGACAAGTCCTATGATGCCCATTCCAGCCCCAAGACTGACAATAATATTTCCTATTAGGCTATGCCCAGAAGCAATCACACCTGTTCCCAGTAAAACGGTGAATCCACCACCAGCTGCAACAATACCCAGAAGAGTGAGAATTACCGAAAAACCCTAGAATAATCTTCAGTCACGTGCTCTTCGACAAAATCAAAAACCATACGATAAACAGTCACATCGCCAGCTACAGAACCAATAATCATCAAGATTCCACCCAAACCATAAACTGTCAACCATTTCTCATCCATACATGCACCCACCACCGGTAAATTTCCAAAGACACAAGTTTATAACCTAGGGAAATATCCAAAAATTCACCGCTTTTTAAAATCTGAAAAATATCTATTAACTATCGAAAGCCAAAAAAAATCTTTGTTCAAACCCCTCCTAAACAGAGACATTGATCAAACTATACAAGTTCAGGGGTAGAGAACCTAATATTCTTGTGAGATAGTAATCAACGGAGAAATATATCTTCCGTTTTAGCAAAAAAGAGTCAACCTAAAAAAGCCTAGCCACCAAAAAAAGAAAAGGTCAAACCGGAACTGTGACGCCAGCCTTTTCGTAGACTTCTTTCAACTTCTCTGGTAAAAGGGTGTTGTAGTGCTCGACATCATTGACTTACTTTATTCGGGAAAAACAGACAGGGAAAGATATTTTACAGTTCTATATCTCAAACAAAATAGGGGGTGAGATTTAGTGTCATCTATATCTATGGACT
>JBKHIS010000015.1:0-19045 GCA_046538535.1 Hadesarchaea archaeon
GTTTGATTTGATGAGGAGAAGCGAGGAGAGGCGGTCAGAACAAGATTATCGGAGAGAAAAAGGCATTGATTTTAGCTTATCCAATATGATCAAAAAATTCCTTTTTAGTAACACTACTTTTATTCTGATTTTAATAATGGTTGCGGTATACGTTGCGCAAGTTCTTCTATATTCTATAGGGGGCATAAATCTTTATAGTCAGGTGATTTCTTACTTTGCACCCACGAAAGCTAACTTCATTACAAGACCATGGACACTTGTGACCTCGATTTTTCTACATGACGTAAGCAATCCTCTACATATTCTTGTAAATAGTCTCTTTTTATTTTTTGTTGGTCAGGCGCTTGAGAGACGAGTCGGACGTAAACGTCTCCTTTATCTATTCTTCGGAGGGGGAATCTTGGCATCAATAGCTCAAATACCGCTGCTACCAGAGGGGTTTGTTCTGATAGGAGCGAGTGGAGCCGTTTTTGCAGTTATAGGAGGGCTTACGGCCATATCCCCCAAGATGCCGATTTTCTTGTTTTTCCTTCTGCCTATACCTCTGTGGATGTTTGCAGTTGGTTACGGCATTCATGAACTCGCTCAGGCTCTAATTGGTGATGGGAATGTTGCACATATGGCCCACTTTGCCGGTCTTCTCATTGGAGCTGGTTACGGATACAAGTTACGCAAAGACTTTGGGAAAAAATTTGGACGCTCCAGATCCCCATTTACATTTTGAGTTTTTACGTGTGATCTTTGGAAATAAGCCTTGTTGATTTACTATTTTAACCAATTCACAGCACTTCAAAATCTGTAGAATTCAATAGATTTTTATTAGGAACCGGATAAAGTTGAGTTTTTAGATTTAGTTATCTCGATAAGGGAACCGATCTGGAATTAGACCAATAGTGGAAGGAAGTTTCAATAGAAGTTTAGTTTATTAAAAAATAATAGATAACTAATGGATAGAAGTTTGATTAAGTCATATTCCTTTGGAAGGATAGAAATTAACGGAAAAGGTTACACTAATGATGTAATCGTTTTTCGGGACAGAGTCGAATCAAATTGGTGGCGGGAGAAAGGTCACAGCCTGTGCCCTTCTGATTTGAAACTAATAATTGAGGAGTCTCCGGAGATACTAATCATAGGGACAGGTGCATATGGGAGAATGGACGTACCAGAGAGAACCAAGAATTTTTTAGATGACAGGGGCGTTGAATTTTTTGTACACAAGACGGGTCCGGCAGTAAATAGGTTTAATAAAATCACTACAAAAAACAAAGCCGCGGCGCTTCATTTAACCTGCTAAACCGGCTATCGATCGTTTTTTTGGTATTTTACTTTAGGGATGTGGGGAATGTCCTCTCCCCCTGATGTAATATTGTATAGTGGAGCTCCTAAATCTTTACTTAGCCAAGAGAGAAGATCTCTGCAAATCTCTAATTTGATCATCTTTTTCTCGGGATTTGTTTTTCCGGAGTATACACCAATTTTTTTACCCAGGTCCATTCCAGCTAGATATATCTTTGAAGCACCTAATTCATGAGCCATAAAAGCTGCACGATCACCATCGGTAAATCCACCGAAGTTCGGGAGATTAATTTGTTCGCCTATCTGAGTTGTTCCAACAACTCTCTCGTCTAATCTAGGCACGACCTCTTTTATTCTCTCAATATTGTCACCATGGGCGTGAACGACTAGCCAAGAGCCGTTTTCCCATGATTCAAGCTGATCTTCAATTTTTCCGTCAAGGTCAGTTACTATAATATGTGGGGTTTTGAACTTCTTTACCGCAGATGTGGCTCCGTCAGCCGATATTAGGACTTCTTCCAAACCGGAATTTTTCCTTAACTTTTCTAGATCCGCATCTAGCGAAGGCCCTGCTCCGAAAACCATACAATTCTTCCCCCTTACCATTTTCCTTAAATGATCTAAACTGAAATCAACTAGGATGTTCTTTAGGATCTGAGCGCTCAGTTGATCTTTGGCCATATCAATATTTAGTCTATCTTGGATTTGGTCATACTTTTTTTTCCATATCGTCCAGTCCACAAAACTACGCCTCCTGAATTTTTTATCTTTTCTTTTTTAACAAATTATTTTATTTTATGACTAAGTTGACGAATCATACAGCGCTCGGGAGGAAGGTGGAATTATCAAAAGCACGATTGCTACAAGCATGAGAAAAGACAGGATGTATGTGCTGGTTATATCCATAAGGTACCCGAAAGCTACAGGGAAGAGCATTGGCCCGATGTTACTTATGGATGATACTATGCCTGTGACTTTTCCCCTGGCTTTTCTTAAGTCTTGAGCGCTTGCCGGTATTTTTAAAGTGAGTGTAAGTACAGCCATGAGGGAAAATCCTGAGAGTATGAGTATTATCCAAAGGAGGTAGGTGGGAGCGTAAATTATAGTGGCGATACTGAGGGCGGAAAGGATACCCATTGTACATATCAAAATACCCTCATTTTCAAGCTTATCTGAGATATAGCCGATAGAAGGACCACTTAGAAAAAAACCAAATGATAGAAAAAGAGAGGGTGATTTACTCAATGATCTAAGTTCAAGGACTTTCGGCATCCATGTTGCTAGAGTATCGTAACATCCCATGGAAGCAGTCATAAGCAATATAAGGATAATTATCTTTTTTCTTCTGATTAAGTCAAAGAACTTTGTATAAGCAACGCCCTCTGACCTCGTTTTTTCTTCGCTTTTAGCAAGAATCCACCACGAAATTGTTACGAAGAGGGAAAAAGTCCCGTATAGTATCAGGACGGATCTCCATTCCATTATCTGAATTAGATAGGGAGTAAGGCCGAGTGCCGTGCCATTTCCTATGGCAAAGCCCGATACATATATTCCAGTTGCCAAACCACTTCTTTTCGAAAACCACTCCCTTATGAGAAGAGGAAAACAGGGTAGAAGCGAGGCTAATCCGATGCCAAGTATAAATTGACTTGCTATGAATGTTTTGTAGCCATCCACGAGACCTCTCATGATTGCGGAGATAGATATAATTATTAGAGAGATTCTTAGAGTTTTCAAGTACCCAATCCTGTCTCCGACTATTCCCCAAGGAATTCTTAATAACAACAAGCTGGCCATTGCAGCCGAGAATATAATTCCGAACTGAGCATTAGTAAGCCCCATATCCCCCATTATATGATCAACCATTGGCGCAGTACAAAAGAGGAGAAGATGAAGTAGAAAGGATAATATGAACGTAAGAGATATCATGAGCCACTTATAACTTGAACTTTCTAATGACTGTTTCATATTAGACAGGGTCTTTAATGTCAGGTGTTATTGGTTTGTCTCCTCTCTCAGGTATTCAGCAGCCGAAACCACTCTCTTTAACTTTTCTATAGATTCCTCTTTAGTACGGGTCTTAAGCCCACAATCAGGGTCAAACCAGAGCTTTTCTGGACTCAAAACCTCGAGTGCTCGTTCCGCTCTGGAATTAGTGGTTTCTGCATCCTCAACCACATGAGAATGTACATCCACTAGACCAAACGAAAGGTCCTTTGTAAATGGATCCTCTTCAAAAAGAGAAGTGAGATCCAGGTTGCTGTTGGACATCTCAAGATCGAAGTTATCAACATTAAGATCTAGCATCTCAGGGTAAATAAATTCGAAAGCCCCATAGCAAATATGCGTAATAAAGTATGCATCTAATCCTTTCGTAACAATATTCATTGACTGCTCGGCAAATTTGGGAAGTTCATCAGGCCTAACAGAGATCGCGGGTTCATCAATCTGGATTATCTTAGCCCCGGCATTTACTAACGCCTCTACTTCATTTCGTAGTTCTCGAGCAAGATCGAGACAAGTGGCTTCTCGATCCGAATAATGTTCGTTGAATGTCCAGTCCATCATTGTATAGGGGCCTGTTATAACTCCTTTAACGGGCTTGTTCGTGATGTTTTGTGAGAATTTCCAGTAATCAACTGTGATCGGTTCTGTCCAGTTCACCTCGCCCTTAATGACGGGTTTTCTGTAGTATCTATTATCATAAGATCTAACTAGACCCCCCATCTCCATTCCTTCTAGATTTCTAGCGAAGTATGCAGCCATGTCCCCTCTATACATCTCACCGTCTACAAGGACATCGAGACCTATTCTCTCCTGGATCTTTATCCACTCCCTTGTTGATTCCTCTTCAAGAGGTTCGAGGTCTTCCTTGCTTATTTTTCCATCAAGGTATTGTCTTCGCTTTTTCTTCAGTTTCTCGGGTTTAGGAAAACTTCCTACGGAAGTTGTAGGAAACAGAGGTAAGTTCAATCCTAAGTCCTTGAGTTTATCTCTCATTAATATCAGCCTCCGATTTTTTGGCTACTTCAACAATTTTTTCAAGTTTTTCTCTAGCTCTTTCTCTCGGTAGAAACTCAAGTCCACACGACGGATTTAAATATAATTGTTCGTGATCTGTTGCATTCGCAATTTTTATAACGGAGTCAGCGACATTTTCGGCATCCTCCATTTTCGTATTTCTGGCGTCTATTAGTCCCAGTCCCAGCCTTTTCTCGGAACCTGTCTCTATAATTTCGTTTATTAGATTCTGACTGTATGTGAAGTCCAAGCCCAACAGATCGACAGGTAAATCCTGAAGTCTTTCGTAGATTGGGGCTGGGTCCTCAAAGTAAAGATAAAGATCCAACTGTGAAGTTTGATTGCCTTTAGCAACTATTTCTATCGCCTTAAAGAAGACCTCAAATTCATCGGGATTTCTTAAAATTGCAGGTTCATTTATTTGTATTTCATCCGCCCCAGCTTTTTCGAGATCTTCAACTTCATATGAAATTTTTTCAGCGAAATCGTATATTAGGGAATCGAGACTTCCATAGTATTTGTTTATAGAGTGTTTTCCCCATGTGTAAGGTCCAGTAAGGATAGGTTTAAGTGTCTTGGTCGCAAGATTTGCTGCGGATTTGAACTCCGATAGAACGAAAGGTTCCTTTCTTTCGAGTTCCCCGTTTATCACGGGTTGTCGGAAATAAAAGTTGGTATCGAAGTATCTAAGTAGACCGTTAATATCACACCCATCCAATGATTGAGCGAAATGAGAAAATGGATCATACCAGCGTAAAAGTCCATCCGTTACGACATCTAAACCGGCTTTTTCCTGTTCTTTAATAACTTCGTTTGTATAATCCATATAAACCACCTCCAACTCCGAGTCAGAAAGCTCACCTCTCTCCCACTTTTGATAAGTCTTCCTAAGTCTCATCTCATTGGCCGCATGACCTATTCTTGGATAACTCCCTGTATTTGCAGTTACCAATCTCATGTTCTAACCTTAATCCCGATATGCTTCCGGCAAATTTAACTTTTTGGCAAGAAAACAATTAAAGGAGGTGTGTAATCAGGGCATTGTTGGAGAATTTCTTATAGCCCTATAACTGTGAGCCCCGGGGCATATCGGATGTTCTCATAAAGACAAGGTGACTATTCTGTGATAGAAAGAATAGAATTAAGGAAAAGAGAGATTGAATTTACCGAAAAAGATAACTTGCTGACTTTTATGTGTCTTGATTTGGGTAAATATGTTGATTGGGGTACCCTAATCGGGATAAATACACATGAGGATAAAGCTTTTCTCATTTCAAAAACGGGGATTAAGCATAGGCCTAGTTTCGTGAGGTCTAAAAGATTTAGTGATTCTAGTTCACGGTTATCTGAGATAATTTCTGAACTTTCCTTTAAAGACACCGGATTTATCAAAGAATTAGATTTCCTATCATTGAACTTTAGTGATTACTCAAAATTTGATAACATTTCAGCAATGACTGACAGGGAGAATGAATTATTTCGTATCTTTCTCGAAAAGTTTGATGGTTGTCCTAAAAAAATAGAAATTCCTGAGCCCACCATTGCTGCAAATGAGTTAAAAGCAAGGGGCTTGGAAAATGGGTATGAATTAATTTTAACAAAGGATGATAGATCTTTTGAATCTCGCATTTACATTGAATTTTCTTGTTTTCTTTCTGGAAGCTTTGTTTCATCTAGAAGGGATGGTCGTACGAGCGGGCTCCTTTTGGGTCTTGGTGGAGAAATCATTGAGGCGATATCGAGAGCTGGAAGGAATGGAGGGTCTAAGGATTTACTAGTGAATGATTGTTCGGAAGATGCGGAGGTATATGAAGAGGTCATAAGTGAATCCGCCGGTGATATTATGGAACAGGTCGAAATAGGAAGAGTCCGAGCAGGTCAAAAAGAGATTGGTAATATACCTGTTAATATTTCTAAATCCTACAGAGATGACGTTCCTTTGTTGGGTTTAGATGAGCATGTGAAGAATAAGTCCATTGCTAAGATTAATGAAATTGGTAAGAGAGCCGCTTCATTTGGAAATGCCACAATTAAGTTTCTTTCCCAACTTGTTTATCTTAGGTTAATAGGTAGTATTATTCAGAGGCTACATGAAGAGGGATGGATTCAGGGACGAACTGGTGTTTTCCTTTCAGGAGTCTATCATCCCCCCAAAGCTGATTATAACCTTCCTGATTATCTGAATGACTTAGGGTTTGGAAACTTGTCGGGAAGGATCTCCTACATCGAAAATCCTTACCCCTTTGGGTTGATGAGAATGGCAAAAAATATTCCCAACATAAATTCTATCGATTATTAGTCGATAGTTACTGCTCCCCCGTTACTTGAGAGTTTGACTTTTTCTATTCCTTCTTCTCTGGCTAATTTTGCAAGTGCACCCAGTTTTTCCCCTCCGCCGTGTGCTGGAATAACCGTTTCGGGGTCCAACATTCTTAGCATGTCTCTATGATCTTCTCCCATGGCATGTCCGTGAGAGTGAACATCTAATTCCAAATCTGCGCCCCTCCTCCTTAGGTTTCTCTTTAGATATTCGCGATTGAGTTCATTGATGTCTGTAGGTATTGTTACGCTGGAGAAGATGACTAAGTCACCATCCTCAACAGTGTATGGATAATCACCATTTGAAATCCTAGATAACATAGCATTTGGCTCTCCTTGATTTCCAGTAGAAACAATTAGATAATCAGATTTGTTTTTGGAGGCCTCTATAAGTAAATCTTCTACCTCTTCCCTCCAGCTTGCTATTTCTATATTTGAGAGATCGATTAGGCCTAGTTTTTCGGCGTCCTTGGTATATTCCTTTAGAGATCTTCCTAACATAGCAATTTTTCTTCTCCCATTGTTAGCATCAATAATATTATTCAAGCGAGCTATATGCGAAGAGAAAGTAGTAATTATCATTCCCTCCCGTCTATCACAGTTTTCGGTCATAATTCTTTTAAGCTCCATTCGGGTTTCATTTTCCGTTTTAGCCCTACCCGGTTGGTCAGCTCGAGTGCAATCAGCTATATATGTTTTGACTCCCTGTTCCCCAATCTTTCGGATTTTATCATAATTTATAGGGTCGTTCATAGTGGGATTGTCGTCGAGTTTGAAGTCCAAGGAATAAACGAGATTTCCTTCTGGAGTCTTGAGAACTGAAAGTACTGAGTGTGGGATACTATGAGTTATATTAATGAATTCAAGATCAATATCTCTGGAGACTCTTATGGACTCTCCAGGATTCATTCTTATAATGTCGTTTGTCACATTTTCGTTATCGTTTTCAATAAACCTTTCAATAATATTGGCTGTATAAGGGGTAGTTATAATCGGGCAATCATAAGCCCCCGCCAGTTTGGGTATTCCACGGGTGTGATCCTGATGTCCATGTCCTATTACTATAGCCTTGACCTTGTCCCTCATTTCGTTCTTTAATTTGGAGTCGTTTGGAACTATTTTAGATTCTATGGCTTCGACAGTCTTCATTTCCTCAATATTTTCTTCGTGTTCGACGATCCTTTCGATGTCTGCCCCCATATCAAATACTATTATCTGATTGTTTATTTCGACTGCAGTCATGTTCTTTCCTACTTTTTTATAACCTCCGATAGTGTGTACTCTCAAGTATATCCACCTTTACAATGTTAACACGAGATTTTTTATAAGCACAACCTACTGACTTACTGTATACATATTAGGTTTAGGCATCTACAAAACTTTTGGAGGATCTTTCTATTAATTAGTGTTTTTATATTGAATAGGGGAAGAATAAAAATAGTTTTTGGCAGAACAATTTATTGGTGTCCTATTTGAATATTGAAATTAAGATTATTGAAAAAGAAAAACCGAAGAAGGAGTCTACAGTTATATTAGCTTTTCCCGACGTTGGTCTAGTTGGACCCATAGCTGTTAAACATTTGATCAAGGACTTAGAAATGGAAGAGATAGGTTACATTACATCCGATACATTTCCTCCTATAACAGCCGTTCATAATTCCAGACCGACATATCCAATCCGAATATACGGAAAAAGTGATTTAATCAGTGTTACATCCGAGATACCGATTACTCCTGACCTTATTAATCCATTTTCAAATGAGATCACTGGTTGGCTTGAGAAAATTAAAGCAAAAAATATTGTAATTTTGGGCGGCCTTCCAAGGCAAAATAGGGAGGAAATAGATGAACCCCCGATACATGGGATACCATCAAACAAAGACGCCGAGGTTAAGCTAAAGGATAACGACCTTCATGTTCTGGAGGAGGGGTTTATCTCCGGGATAAATGGAGTTCTGCTCAGATCCTTGGCGGAAAGAAACGTACCCGGGATATACCTGATGTCTGAAGCTCACAGGAACTACCCCGATCCAGGAGCTGCAGCATCCATTCTTGAAGCACTAAATGATCTGGAAGGGCTTTCAATTAATGTAGACGAACTCCGAAAGAAGGAAGAAGAAATCAAAGTCGCCGCGAGAGATCTTATGCGTCAGACCCAGAAGACTATGCAGGAAGCTGAAAAGAATAGAGAGGAAGAAATCCCAATGATGTATGGTTAGGTGATGTAAATGCATAATGAAGGAAACAATCCTAGCTGGGATGTGAACCGCGGGTGTATGGATCCTCTTGTAAATGTTCGCGAAAGTAGAGAGGAGATAATAGTAACAGCAGATTTACCCTGCGTTGAAAAGGAGGATATTAGCTTGAAGATTGAGGAAAATCTACTTCACCTAAATGCTGAGATGAAAAAAGCTTTTCAGTTTGACAACTGGGGTGGTTTTCACCGAGAGGTGAAATTTAATTCCTTCAAAAAAACTATCGTCCTGCCATCTTCAGTCAATCCGGCAACCGCTGAAACAAGCTTTAAAAATAGCATCTTAAGAGTGCGAATAAAAAAGAAGAAGGGTAAAAAGATTGAAATTGAATAGTACGGTAGATCTCTGGTGAGGGTTTAAATATATTATTTGAAATTAGAAGAAGATAGAATGAACAAGAAAATCTTAGTTCCCGTTGACGGATCCCGTTGCAGTGAAAAGGCCTTTCTGTATTCACTTGATGAAGCCGACCAGCTAAATAATAGGCTCACTATTTTGAGAGTTGTTTCGGACTTTGGTTATTCAGGCGAGCTTCTGGAGAAGGGTCTAAAAAAGCAGATCGAAGAGGCGAGAAAGTATGTTAAGGAGTTAAAAAAGGGGGCTGATGAAAGAGGGATAGAAACGAAGATTGATGTCATCACCGGCACGGATACTGCGACTGAAATAGTGAAATTTGCCGACAAAGGTGAATATGATCTCATTGTAATAGGAAGTCGAGGCAGAACTGAGCTTGAGACGATTACCCTTGGCTCCGTCTCTGAGGGGGTTGTAAAAAGAGCTAACTGTCCAGTTTTAGTTGTAAGATAACCTGAATTTAATAAGATTTCATTTTAAAAAAAGTAATATATTGTATATTGTAGCCCAAGATGGTAATAAAACTAAAAGAGATTCAATCTTCGGAGTTCTGGGTTTTATTTTTGATGTATTCAGTAAGCCTAGAAAGCCTTTCCTGAGCTTCTATTTCCCTTATCTTTTTTTCTACGCTTTCCTTCGCTGCTCCGAGTTCGTTGGAGAGCTTTTTGGAATCACATCTGTCCAAGGACACCCTCATGTGATTTATTTCGGATTTTGACCAGTTCATGGCGTTATCTGAAATTTTGTTTTTAATTTAATTTAAAAAGTTTTTCGATTTAGCATATATAACCACATTTAAATCTAAATGTGGTTGGTGAATCCACCCTTTACAGTATTGAGTTTTGTTAAGATGTTGAAGTCTTTTCTAATGGCACAATTAATAATACATGGACGTGCCAATGACGAAAGAGAGGGAATGATCCGTTTGGAGATGAGTTTCTCAGAAGGCCTCTGAGGCACTTCCCTCATTCTGATTTTTTATACTAGTATTTATAAAACCATTAATGAAAAATAAGAGATTACAATGAAGTTACTTGGAGATTAAAATGCCGGAGAAGGGAGAATTTGAAGAAGGGGAAATATCTAATCGTATTAAGAAGGAGATCGAGAAAAAGATGGACGCCATGGGTGGCGTAAGGGAGCGGAGGAAACTCTTGGAAAGCATTGATAGAAAACCTCCCAGCGAGGGAAATGTTCTAGCGAAGCAGAAAATAATTCTCGAAAAGTTGGACGAAATAAACGACACTCTAAAGAATCTGGAGGAAAAAGTTGAAGATATAGAGGAAAAGTTAGAGATTCGCGACAGCCAGAAGATTTGAGATTCTTTTTCCTAGGGAAAACCAATAAATATCATGAAGTGACCTATTCTTTGCCAGAAAAGGAGGATAAAATGACAGGAGAAGTAATTTGTGCAGTCCCTGGATGCAACAATGAGTTGACGAAGGAACAGAGGATAGAAAAGAAGGCGGTATGTTCAAACTGCGAAGCGGCTAAGATGCATATCTGTGAGGCATGTGGGAAACAAATAAAGCCAAAAAGAATCAGGAACGGCGCAACTCTCTGTGAGGAGTGTGAAATGAACCCTTCTGATTTAGAAGGCGTTGGGGCCGAAATGGGAGATTACGGTGAGGAGTACAATCCCGATGACTATATGGTCTAGTTCGTTGAAGACCTCTTCAGCACATTAGCAACCCGATTGACTTCAGAAAAGCCCCCTGAGGAAATTTAAGAAGTAAGATAAGAAGTGGTAACAGGGTGTAAATACGAAAAAAGCTTCAGCTCCCGGACAGATTTTTTTCTTTGGTGAACATGCAGTTGTTTATGGTCAGCCCGCGCTCGCTGCATCAATTAATGTCCGAACTGATGTAAAAGCGAGTATTAGAAAAGATAATGTTCTAAAAATAAATTCTCAAGGGGTGGCTCACACGGAGGGTAGGATAAAAAAAGTGGATGGGAATTATCGGTTTTCCAGCACTCAAGGATTAGATAAGTTGAACTTTGTAGTTAAAACCGTGGAGAAAACATTGAACTACATCGATTCTGCAAATGGATTGAACATAGAGATATCGTCTGACATCCCCCTTGGATCCGGATTGGGTAGTTCTTCTGCCGTAACTACTGCGGTAGCGGCAGCAGTATCCTCTGAGCTTGACTTCCCCTTGAAAAGGAAAGAAATATCTGAAATCGGATACGAGACTGAGTTAGATGTTCAGGGAGCTGCGAGCAAAACGGGAGTAAATGTTGCAGCCTTTGGGGGATTTCTCAAAGTTAGGGAGGAACGTCTCGATAGGGTCGAAAATATTCCTGAATTAAACGTTCTGATAGGGTATACTGGGATTCATGGAGATACAGGGGAACAAGTTAGAAAGGTTAGGAAACTTAGAGAATCTAGACCTGATACTATAAACCCTATCATAATGAACATTGGTGATATAACTGAAGTTGGAACCGAGGCATTGAAAGGTGAAGATCTACTGAAGGTAGGCGTTCTAATGAATGCTAATCAAAACCTTTTGGAGGCGCTCAGAGTTAGCTCTCCGGAGCTCAGGTCCCTAATTCAGGCCTCTCGTAATGCTGGTGCCTACGGTGCAAAGCTTACAGGAGGGGGTGACGGAGGGTGCATGATTGCACTCACCGATGGAAATAAGAGGATTTTGAATATTATTCGACAAAATGGGGGGGATCCAATTCAAACAAAGGTTGGGGTAGAGGGGTTAAAATATTGACTCAGAGCAATGATTTTTCCAAGATTATATTAGGACAAAATGGAAACGGAGAGCCCAGTGGGCCCTGGCAGCTTTCTATTGGTTCCGCCGTAGGCAAAAACGGCGAGGAAGTTGTCATCAACAGTGCAAATCCGCACGTCATTTTCGTATGTGGGGCCAGAGGGTCTGGTAAGTCTTATACCATGGGTGTAATAGCCGAGGAGCTTTCTAAAACTTCTGAAATAGGTGTTGCAATCATTGATCCAATTGGAGTCTTCTGGAGCATGAAGTACCCGAACAAGGAGGAGGGCGAAAGAAAGTTGTTGGAGGAGTGGGGGTTTTCTCCAAAAGGTGTAGAAAATTTGAGCGTTTTCATACCTGAGGGATTTAAATCTAAGATTCCAAAAGAAACCTACACCGGTACTTTTACCTTTCGACCCAAGGGAATAGACATAGACGACTGGTGTTTAACCTTTGGAATCGATAGGTATTGTCCTCAGGCTCTGCTTTTGGAACGGGCTATAGAGAGGGTAAAGAACGGTTATACTCGTAAGATGGGGGATAAAATCAAAGGAGGGACTAGAGATGTTGATCCCAAGAGCAATTTTTCTATTGATGATTTGATTGAATGCATAAACCACGACAGAAAGATTCTCTCGAAAGAGGAGGGATTTAACAGCAGCACTCGTAGAGCCCTCAGCTCTCGCTTAAAAGCTGCAAAGGATTGGGGAATATTTGGAAAGAGAAAGAAACTCTCAGATCTAATTAGGCCCGGCCGTATCACAATTTTTGATATTAGCTTTCTACAGGAGAATATAGGCGCCTTGGTTGTCGGAATTCTGGCCAGAAAGATTCTAGCCGCGAGAAAGGCGGGAGCTAGAAAGGAGGCTATTAAGGACCTCAAAGGGGTGGATAAGGTTGAGGCGGAAAAGATCCCTCCCACTTGGCTAATGATTGATGAGGCCCATAGCTTTGCTCCTTCTTCCGGCAAGACAGCAGCAACGGATGCATTAGTCGAATACGTAAAACAGGGTCGAAGACCGGGGCTCTCAGCGGTGCTTTCGACACAACAGCCTAGCGCACTAAACTCAAAGATTATCTCCCAGTTAGATATACTGATTTCGCATCAACTTTCCTTCAAGAAAGACATAAAGGAAGTCGAAAAAAGAATGCCTAGTTCGTTCCCGGACGATTTTGATGGTAGGGAAGCTCTAAAGAAGCTAAACAGGGGCACTGCAATAACCGCAGATAAAAAGATAAATACGTCTTTTTTGACGGCCATCAGACCCCGTTTGAGCCAACATGAGGGGAGAGAACGTGTAAGTCAGGAGGATTGGGATTCTACAGAAATTATAGAAAACTTTCCCTCAAAAGAAATGGAAACTGAAAATGTCGGTTCAGGCGATAAGGGATCAAAAATTAACGGTAACTCCAGTCCAAATGGTATGGAAGAAGTCGGAATTTCCACCATTTATGAAGAGGAGGAGGCAACTATTGTACCTCCGTATATAACCATGGAGGAGGCCACCGAACTAGCCAAAGACGAAAGAAAACGAAGGTTGAAGGTGCTTTGGCTTACTGAGGAGGTATGGAGAGTCTCGAGATACTATTACCCATTCTGGGGAACCTTACTGGATTATTATCCATCAGATGGGGGAGCGATTAATATCGAGGTTTTCATCGATGGAATTACCGGAGAGATGGTTCGTAAAATGAACAATAGACTGATCAGAACTGAGGGAGTACGAAAGCTTTGGGAGTTGGGGCCTGATCAAAGAGAAGTTCTATTCGCAGTCCTAAAGAACGAACCCATCATATATGAAGACTTTGCTAAAATGAATGGCTTTTCAAATCCTAGTTCAGAAATCGAAGCTTTGATTGACATGGATATTTTAGAAGAACAGTTAGACGAGGAGGATGTCAGGTGGATTCAATCTCCGGAAAATAAAGATATTCCGGTGACACTAAATGAGGAGGATTTGCTTGCAGCTGAGGACATTCCAGATCGTGAAAAGGAAGTAATTCCATCAAAAAGCTTGGTTGATCGGATAATAGAGGAGGAAAAAGTATTTGAGATACTTGAGTCATTTGGTGAAATTAGAGTAATTGAACGGGAGCTTTTTTACTATCCCTATTGGGTATGCGAGCTGGCAAGCGATGATAACATTAGAACCGTAGTGTTGGATGGAGTCTCCGGAAAGAGAGATGAATATGCAGAGAAAATGTTGAGAAGAAGAGTTTAAAGTCCTTAAACAGTCCTGAACACTATATTTGGTGCTTCTATCTCCTATATTCGCTTTCTATTAGTTTAGGAGCTAGTTGTAAAATAATTGCGTAGGTGCCATGCTTTGGCCTTATCCAGAATCGCCCGGATCCAGCAGCTTTCAGATCTGACACCTCAGACTATTGGTGCCGGTGGGCTGAACACCTCGTTACCTCGGTGCTTACACCCCCGGTCCATCTACGGGGTCTTCTAGCCCCTGTCTTTGTCCTGACGCACCGTTACCGTTGCCGGTCCCGGATTTCCCGCCAGGATTGGATGCTTATTTTCGGGTGCCACTTCGGCCTTAGATGCTTTCAGGCCTTATTGGCTGGCGCGTAGCTACCCGGCAGTGCCCTATCGGACAACCGGTACACCAGTGGCGCCGGCAGCTCGTTCCTCTCGTACTGAAGCTACCTTGCCCTCAAGCATCCAACACTCCCGCAAGATAGCGTCCGACCTGTCTCACGACGGTCTAAACCCAGCTCACGATCCGCTTTAACGGGCGAACAACCCTACCCTTGGCCGCTGCTGCACGGCCAGGGTGCGAAGAACCGACATCGAGGTAGCAAGCCTCCCCGTCGATACGGGCTCTTGGGGGAGACCACTCTGTTATCCCCGGGGTAGCTTTTCTGTCATCCCAAGCCCCCAATAAGAGGGACTTTGGGGTTCGCTAGGCCTGGCTTTCGCCCCTGCGTCCTTCTGAGGTAAGGACACAGTTAGGCCGGCTTCTGGCCTTGCCCTTTACGGCGGATTTCTGACCCGCCTAAGCCGACCTTTGGGCCCCCTCGATAAATTTTCGAGGGGCTGCCGCCCCAGCGAAACTGCCCAATTGCCGCTGTTCTACTCTCGTAGTTAGGAACTCGGTCGACGGTGGGCGGTGTTACATGGGCGCCTCCACCAGACCTGGCGGCCTGGTTTCGAAGGCTCCCGCCTACGCTTTACATCGACGACCAAACTCCAACGGCAACCTGCAGTCAAGCTCCACGGGGTCTTCGCTTCCCTACGGGAGTGCCTGGTCTCTGCGCCAGACTGTAGGTTCACCGGGACCCGGGCCGGGACAGTGGGAGGCTCGTTGGTCCGTTCATGCAAGCCGCCAATTCAGCGGCAAGGCACTTCGTTACCTTAAGAGGGTTATAGTTACCCCCGCCGTCTAGCGGCGCTTCACAGGGTTGTAACCCTGCTTGACAAGCCGCTACTGGGCAGGATTCACCAACCGTACTCATCCTTTCGGACTCGCGATTGGCTATGTTTTTAGTAAACAGTCGGCCTCCCCTGGTCACTGCGACCTGCCTTTTCGCAAGGCAGGCACCCCTTATCGCAAACTTACGGGGCTAATTTGCCGATTTCCCTGGCCTGGGACCTCCCGACACGCCTTAGGCTACTCACCTAGGGGCACCTGTGTTGGTTCTAGGTACGGACACCCGAGATTCCAATTCTTGACTTCCTTTTCATGGACTCCAGGAATCCGCCGAACTCGCCATAACGGCAAGCCGTTGCTAGTTTCACCCACTTCTCGCCATTACGGCTCTCCATGGGTTTTACCAGTTAGACAGAGCGATAACTCTGCTCGACGTATCCAGAAGTGTCGGAAGCCAAGCGTTGCCTTACGGCAGGTACTCGGGCGGCACGGGAATATTAACCCGTTTCCCTTTCGCACTCCTCGTGTTAAGGAAGTGCTTAGGACCGGCTAACCCTCGGCTGACGACCATTGCCGAGGAACCCGCGCCCCTGCGGCGGTAGGGATTCTCACCCTACTTTGCTGCTACTACTGCCAGGGTTCTCTTTCCAATGGGGTCCATACGACCTTACGACCGTATTTCTACCCCCACCGGATGCCTCCCTACAGGATTAGGCTACTCACATTCACCTACCCTGGGGTATCGGCAGTCGGCTTAGTCCCGTCCGTTTTAGGGGCCTCTACCCTCAACGGGTTCGCTGTTACGCGCTGTTTAAAGAATGGCTGCTTCTAAGCCTATCTCCCCGCTGTCTGAGGACGGAGACTCCCTTTAAGCTTAACACTTAGCCGACATTTAGGGGCCTTAACCCCAGTCTGGGTTGTTCCCCTTTCGGAGCAGGAGCTTACCCCCTGCGCCCTGGCTCTGGCGGTCTACAGTGCTATCGGCTTCGGAGTTTGACAAGCAAGCCGGAGGTCTCCCTCCAAACTTGCCAATCAGTGCTCTACACCAACAGCTACCTCGCACCAGGCTTGGCTTCGACCATTTTTGGGAGGAACCAGCTGTCGCTAGGCTAGATGGGCCTTTCACCCCTAGCCCAGGGTCATCCGACCGCATTGAACGGCAGGACCGGTTCGGGCTTCCACCAATCCGAGGATCGGCTTCACCCTGCCCCGGGCTAGATCGCCTAGTTTCGGGTCTCACCCCGGTGACTCCAGGCACTTTCACACCTCGTCCCTGATCCCAAATGGGACTGCGGACCTGTTGCTTTCGCTACGACTTCGGAGGTGAACTCCTTAGTCTCGCCACGGGGATGAACTCCCTGGCCCGTATTTCCAAACGGAAGACATGACTCTGGTCCTCTTCCCTCGTACTATCGCGTCGCCGCGATCTTCTTCAGGAAGAATCACGCCTTTCAAGCCATGTCCTTTTAGGACCACCTAGTTTCAGGCTCTTTTAATCTCCCTCTCGGGATGCTTTTCAGTTTTCCCTCACGGTACTACGTTCACTATCGGTCTCGGGACGTGTTTAGGGTTAGGAGTTATTTCTCCTAGCTTCCCGCGCAAAATCCAATGCACGGTACTCAGGATACCCAATTCTACACCTTTCGACTTGCGCTTACGGGGCTTTCACCCTCTTTGGCGCCACGTTCCAGTGGACTTCAGCTTAATCGAGGAGGTGGCAATTGGGTCCTTCAACTCCAAATCCCCAGTCGGTTTCCCGACCAGGTTCGGTTTGCCCTGTGCCCCTTTCACTCGCCGTTACTGAGGGCATCGCAGTTGCTTTCTCTTCCACCCATTACTAAGATGTTTCATTTCGTGGGGTTCCCGTTCGCTGCCGCGAACGCCATGGGTTTTCCATGACAGGATGTCCCATTAGGTAATCCCGGCTTCTAAGGCTACATGCGCCTCGACCGGGCTTATCGCAGCTTGTCACGACCTTCTTCGGCGCCCGAACCGAACCATCCACTAGGAGGCTTGGCGTGTCGGATCCTACTTGCTGCTAGATCCAGTTAGCGCTGGATAAGGCCTATGCACGGCATTCATCTACGCTTGAGCGTAATTTGCCCTTCACTCGTGAGCGCTAACCTCACGAGCTGCATAAAGAATGGACCCGCCGGGATTTGAACCCGGGACCTCCGCCTTGCAAGGGCGGCGCTCGTACCAGCTGAGCTACGGGCCCAATGAGAAGCCTGACACCCGGGCTCCCTTGTGTTTCTTCGAAGGAGGTGATCGAGCCGCAGATTCCCCTACAGCTACCTTGTTACGACTTAGCCCTCCTTGCGGAACCCGGATTTGACCTACTCGAGGAACGAGCAGGCCTCATCCAAATCCCACTCGGATGGCTTGACGGGCGGTGTGTGCAAGGAGCAGGGACGTATTCACCGCGCGATAATGACACGCAGTTACTAGGGATTCCAGCTTCACGAGGACGGGTTTCAGTCCTCGATCCGAACTAGGCGCAGGTTTAGGGATCGGCTTCCCCTTTCGGGGTCGCGGCCCTCTGTCCTGCGCATTGTAGCCCGCGTGTTGCCCGGGGGATTCGGGGCATACGGACCTACCGTCGCCCTCTCCCTCCTCTGGCTTATCGCCAGCGGTCCCTCTAGAGTGCCCGGCATCCCGAATGAGATCCGATGGCA
This sequence comes from Hadesarchaea archaeon, assembly GCA_046538535.1. Lineage (GTDB taxonomy): Archaea > Hadarchaeota > Hadarchaeia > Hadarchaeales > JAGGTB01 > CAYLJV01. The sequence goes on from JBKHIS010000015.1 coordinate 18,027, forward strand.
ACTAGAGGCGAGGGTCTCGCTCGTTACCTGACTTGACAGGACGTCTCACGATACGAGCTGACGGCGGCCATGCACCACCTCTCGGCGAGTCCAGCAAGGTCGTCAACCTGGCCTTCACTCTGCCGTCGCCCCCGGTGAGATGTCCGGCGTTGAATCCAATTAAACCGCAGGCTCCACCCCTTGTGGTGCTCCCCCGCCAATTTCTTTAAGTTTCAGCCTTGCGGCCGTACTTCCCAGGCGGTGAGCTTAACGGCTTCCCTTCGGCACCTAACGATCTCGAGGATCGCCAAGCACCTAGCTCACATCCTTTGCAGCCAGGACTACCCGGGTATCTAATCCGGTTTGCTCCCCTGGCCTTCGTCCCTCACCGTCGGATTCGGCCTCGCCTAGCGCCTTCGCCACTGGCGGTCCCCCAGGGATTATAGCATTTCACCGCTACCCCCGGAGTACCCTAGACGCCTGCCGATCCCAAGACGGACAGTTTCCCTTGCAATTCGAGTGGTTAAGCCACCCGATTTCACAAGGGACTTGACCGCCCGGCTACGGACGCTTTAGGCCCAATAAAACCGGCTACCACTTGAGCCGCTGGTGTTACCGCGGCGGCTGGCACCAGTCTTGCCCGGCTCTTATTACCTAGAGTGTTTTAAGCTCTAGAAAAGCCGACGGTCGTTAAACCATCGGCACTGGGAGTCACTCCGTCGCGCTTTCACGCATTGCGGAATTTTCGCACCTGCTGCGCCCCGTAGGGCCTGGGGCCTTGTCTCAGTCCCCATCTCCGGGCTCCCCCTCTCAGGGCCCGTACCCATCTTCGGCTTGGTGGGCCGTTACCCCACCAACTACCTAATAGGCCGCAGTCACATCCTTGGGCGCTGAAGCATTTAGATGAGGAACAATTCAAGAACCCCCATCTATCTGGGATTATCCCCAGTTTCCCGGGGTTATACCAGTCCCAAGGGTAGTTTGACCACGTGTTACTGAGCTATACGCGGGGCAGCCGAACTGCCCTCCGCTAGCATGGC
>JBKHIS010000003.1:0-37821 GCA_046538535.1 Hadesarchaea archaeon
CGAGAGAATTTGGAATCAGAAGCTTTGGGTGTAATAATGGGGGAAGTCCTAGAGTTACATGAGGAATCGAAGATCTACGAGATAAATACTACACAGATGGATTCTAGTGAGGTTTTAGAGATTCTGGAAAAAGCCTTCGAATTGGGAACGCATCATCCCGAACCTATAGACTGGCTTGAAGAAATCATGAATATGGAAGATTTCGGTTTCAATGAAGGATGAAGAATTAATTACAAATTCCTTCTGTAGCTTTATAGTTCGGAATTAGATTTGAACTCTTTATATTATGGTGTACGAGAGGTTGGTCGGAATCTCTCTTTAACCTATTACTCCACCATGAAGGAGTATTTCGAATACAATTATCCCTATGCAAAAACCTACTATAACTTTTGGTTCAACCTTTGGACCTTGAGTATCCTCATCGAAATATCTAATGAGGCCTGCTCCAGTGGAGGGCATTCCTTCTCCACTTCCTCCTCGTCTTGCCATGTTGGACACCAAGAATTCTTTTTACCTACCCGCTTATAGGCTTTCCCACTTACCTTCATTAATTTTTGCTTCTTGTTAGAAGAGACCGTTTTTGTTATATTGTAATCTTAGTAAGGACCGCGTTTTCCTGATTGACTGAAAATTGAACTGCTTCAGCGACTTCCTCCGGTTTAATCTCTTTGTTCGGGAGGTCTCCGCATTTTTCGACATTATTCGATTTCATTTTTTCATTTCCGATACCAGTTTTTATCATGATTACTCCAATTCCTTCTTTCCCATAACGGGCCTGAACACTTAATGAAAAGCCTTCCACCCATTTTTTGCCTGCTTCGAAAATTGGATTCTTTTTAATACGTCTATTTTCGCTTGTTTTGGCATAAACGAAAACCAATTTTCCTTTAGATTTTAAGAGGTGTGGCACGGTTTTCTTTGTTATAAAGAAGAGTTCATCTACAAGAATTCTGGTAATGTTCCTGTAGGTAAAAGTTTTTAGACTTTCTGGGTCTTCTGCGTGACTAATTTGTATATTGTAAACGACGATGTCTAGCCCTCCGAATTTATTTACAGCTTTTTGGATTGATTCCTCGACTCTCCTCTTTTTCCATGGAGTTGTCTTTAAAATCGGATTTATCTTATAGTTTTCCTTGGCCTCATTTGAAATCTTTTTTAATTTACTTGCTATGTTGGAGGATGTAGCAAGGTTTGTACCGGCATTCTTCAGCCTTCTCACTATTTCCAATCCAGCATCACTATTCGCTCCGAAGACTAGGACTTTTTTTCCTTCTAGATAATTTTCATTCATTCTCCTCTGATTAAGAGAATATGAAAAATCTTAATAACGATTTTCGTCTGATGTTGCTAATTACCTAAAGTTTAAAAAACTACTTTAGATGTATCTGTTTAGTTCATTCTCTCCCCAGTGAGTGATTGGCGTATTTTCTTTTTAAGAGGGGCTTCTACCAACTTGGTTGGGCTACTGAAGTCCGTTGTCCAAAACATCCGCCACCAAAAACAAGAAAAATGTCAATTCGATTCTTGTTAATCAAGAGAAAAACCAAACCCTGAAGCAAAACAGATGCCTTTAGATAAAACTTGTTTTCCCTAGGAAAATTGTTTCATAGATGTCATTCTAAAATTATTACGGTGTGTGTTTGAAATTAGTCGCTTATAGTTCGGGTGACTGTGACCCCAGAAAGTGCACGGCAAAAAAACTAAGCAAAATGGGGAAGTTAAAGATAGTACACAAAAGTGATGAACTTTATTCGGGATCGATTTTGCTTACTCCGTTTTCCGAGAGGGCTCTCTCCCCTCCTGACCTGAGATATGCTCGTCGTTCTGGAATTACTGCATTTGATTGTTCTTGGAAGGAGATTAATAAGATTAATAAACTCGGCAGCGGTTTTTATGAAAGGAGCTTGCCTTATTTAGTAGCTGCAAATCCAGTTAATTACGGTAAGCCAACCAAATTAAGCACCGCTGAATCACTGTCTGCATCTCTTTACATATTAGGAATGAAAGATCAGGCCGTTGATTTGCTTGAGGGATTTAAGTGGGGGCATACTTTTTTCGAATTGAACAAGGAACCTCTGGAACTTTACTCGAATGCGGGAGATAGCGCAGAGATAGTTAAAATACAGGAGAGCTATATTCCATAATTGGAGAGTTTTAACAGTTCCAGAGTTATGATAATCAATAAATAGTACGCTCACAAACTTTGTGTCGGATCGTGTTTTCCGAATGTACTCACGGTTGAAGAAATATGATTGATGATGTTAAAAATTGGCTTTCAGAAAACAGGAATAATTTTACTCTGCTTGGAATATGTCCTATATTTCCTGAAATAGTCAAGGCCTCCTTTGAATTAGCCGCGGAGAAGGATTTTCCCCCGATGTTTGTAGCGACACCAAGACAAATAGATGGTGATAGGGGCTATACTGGCTGGTCTCAAGAGGAGTTTGTTAATTATTGTGAAAAGTTATCTGAGAACAAAGGATTTGATGGTAAATATCTCATCGCCCGCGATCACGGTGGGCCATTTCAAAGCATGAGGGATCGAGGCGATCCTTCCATTTCCTTAGAAAAAGCGATGGAATATGCTAAGCAACTCTTTCGAGCCGATGTTAAAGCGGGATTTGATATTATACACGTTGATGCAACGGAAGATCCACGGATAGATGGGATTTTGGATCTAGAGGAAGTGGCGAAAAGAACTACAGAATTAATCAAAGCTACTGAGACGTACAGGAAGGATGAAGGATTTTCGAAGGTTTACTATGAGGTTGGGACGGAGGAGATAGTTGGGGGGATGACAGATCCAGGGAATTTTGAAAAATTTATTGATTTACTGAAGGAAAATTTGAGTTCAGAAGTTGATAATTTGTATGATAAGTTGATATTTGTGGTTGGGCAGGTAGGTACAACGATGAGAATAGATATGGAAAATGATTTTGACCCCGGTCAGGCCCAAAAACTTGTGGATATCGTTTCTAAAAGAAATCTTTTTTTGAAGGTTCATTATACTGATTGGCTTGATAATTCAACTTTGAAGAAGTTTCCAGAAATTGGTGTTGGAGGTGCCAATGTAGGGCCTGAGTTTGCTGCCGCCCTTATTGAGGGACTTGAGGAAATGGAGAGTAAGGAGCGTAAAGCGGTGGATACTTCACAACCTTCAGGTGGCCTCTCAAACTTCATGGAAATCTTGGGAGAGGAATCCTTAAAGAACGCTCCATGGGGCAAATTTGTTCCTCCCGAGATAGATGAGGGGAACTTAGAGAGCTATAGCAGGAAAAATAAAAGGGATGTGGCGGTTTGCGTCGGTAGATATGCAATGAATGAATCCGAGGTCATACAAGCCCGCGAAAGGCTCTATAAAAATATTGAAGAATATCTAGCCTTGGACGAGCCGGATAGAGTTCTGATTGATTCGATCAAAGGCTCAATAGCTAGATATGTGAAGTCTTTTAACCTGAAAGGAAGCCTTTCCTGAGTGGTTTACTTCCTTTTTTCTTCTACCATCAAGTCAATATCTTCTCTCCAGGCGAGCCCTTCCATTGGACCCATTTTAGTAACTGCATTAGCGCCTACCGCGTTGGAAAATACGGAAAGCTCTTTTAAGTTCTTGTTCTCTAGCCAACCTACTACTATTCCAGCCGAGAAAGCGTCTCCAGCTCCAGTGGGATCTACTTCTTCAACTTCGAACGCATCAGTTTCAACCTTTTCATCTTTTGTGTACAATCTACATCCTTTTCCACCATCTTTTAAAGCCACAAGTTTGCTATTTTCGAGTAATTTTTTCACAGCATTTTCCTCGATATTCTCTCCCGTTATCGTTTCTAATTCCTCAGTACTAGGGATCAATAAATCGGAAGATTCCTTGGCGAAGGAAAAAACGGTTTCAATTTCCGAATTTTTTAACAGCGCGGGTCGAATATTTGGATCGAAGGATACTATTGTGCCTGAGTCCTTGGCAATTTCTATTGCTTTCTTGCAGGCGGATCTCATATTTTTACTCATTGCGATAGCTGAACCGCTTAGATGAAGCGCCTTTGCGTTCTTTACAAATTTTTCCTTGATATCCTCTTCCGTTATTATTCCGGCAGCTGAATTTTCCATGTGATAGATAAATTTTCTAGATCCATCCGAGAAGTAGGATACGAAGGCAGTGCCTGTGGACGGATAATCAACTTCTCTTATATATTTGGTGTCTACGCCGTCTTCTTCCAATCTGTTGAGAATACACTTTCCGAATTCGTCGTTAGCTACTCCGCCAACTATTCTAGCTGAGGTCCCTAGCCGTACTACGGCATCTGTGAATATTGCTGGTGCTCCACTAGGAAAAGGTCCTAAAAACTTTCCTGGTTTTGAAAGTCCTAGACCCATTTTTTCTCTCATTATCTCTACAAGGATCTCGCCAACTGTAATAACATCTGCCATAATTTCACAGAACTTATTGTTACTCACTTTATAATAAATTCCGGAAGGTAGTCTGCTTCTGCTTGGAATAATTCCTCAGCCATTTCTCTAATCTCCTGTGGTGAACATGCCGCCGAGGTAAGAGGGTCTAGCATGAGAGCTCTAATGGATTTTTCCCGATCCTCCTCCAGGATGGATTCTACTGCCATTTTATGGAGTGACAGGTGTGGTCTGTTAAGCGCGGCCAATTGTTCCGGTAGCTTACCAAATTTGCAGGGTTGGAATCCGTTTTGATCCGCTAACGACTGAACTTCTACGATTCCGTGTCCAGGAAGATTGTCAATAAGTCCATTATTTGGGAAATTCCCGTAAAATTTGAATGGTTTTTCTTTAAAATGGGATTCTATGATGTAGGATCCATATTCGTGACTCCTGGATGAAAGATCTATTCCTTTACCTGGTACTTTTTCCAATACATTGCTGGGGATATCTTCGTTTTTTACCCATTTTTTTCTATATAAATCCATAGCCTTTCGCCATTTGGGCCAGTTTCGAGCGTAAAATCCGCTTTCACCTTTGTACCCCTCTCTACAATATCTGTCGATGAGTTCTTCTCTTTTTCTGAAATATGGCAAATATTCTGAGAAATGACCACTGGATTCGGTAACAAAATATCCAAGCTGAAGCATCATTTCAAATCGGATCGGATCTCTTTTGTAAAATTCTGGATCTAGGGCTTTTTTCTTCAGAGCTGGATATAGAGCTCTGCCTTCGCAGGCAAGTTTAGTAAACCAACTCATGTGATTTATTCCGGCACACTCCCATTCCAGTTTTTCATATGGAATTTTGAGATAATTAGCAAGATCTCTCGATGTCCTCTGGGCGGAATGGCACAGTCCCACAATGGCGAGATTGGAAATCTTGTTTGCAATCAAAGTCATCATATTCATAGGATTTGTGTAATTAAGGACCAAAGCATTCGGACAAAGATTCTCTGCGTCCTTTAGGATTTCAATCCAAGAAGGAATCGTCCTTAGACCTTTCATTAATCCCCCCGGTCCAGTTGTGTCTCCTATGCATTGGTCGACCCCATATTTTTTGGGGATCTCATAGTCGTATTCCACCGTATCAAGTCCGGAGACTTCTATTGTATTTATTAAAAAATCACTGTCTTGTATTATCTCAGTGCGTTCGGTATGTGATCTAATTTTCCAGTTTCCATCGAAATTATCAACGACTTTTTGAGCTATCTTGTGGGCCAGTCTAAGCCTGTCTTCATCGGTATCTACAAGGGCAAATACCCCTTTGGAGGGCTCGGAAGCCAGCATGATATCCTTAATCCAATTGTTGGTGAAGAAACTCCCTGCCCCAATAATGGATATTTTGGCCTCGCCCATGGAATTCACTTTTAAATTTGATCTTTTTTTATTTACCTTCTATTCTCTGCACTAAGATATCGGAATTTTCATCCGTTTACGGGAAAGGTAAAAATGATATGATCTCCAAACAACTTTCGTCTACTGGTGGAAATTTTGGCGTGTCCGGAATCATTTAAAAGTTCATAAGCTTTTTTTAATAATATTAGAATGAATTTTGAGATCAAGAGGAAGTTCAGAAAATGAGTATGGAAACCGGACGTTTGGTACTTGTGTCGAATGCCGAGCCATACGTTCATAGTAAGGAAGGTTCTGAGATAGTTTGCGAAAGGCAAGCGGGAGGGCTTACCTCAGCCCTTGATCCTCTCTTGCAAAATACTGGAGGCATCTGGATTGCGTGGGGTCGTGGTGGAGAGACTGATTTTGCTGTTTTGGATAAGGAGGGCAAAGTCAGAGTTCCTGATAAAGGTGGCTTCCAGCTCAAAAGATTAAAGCTTACGAAAAAAGAAGTAGATAACTTCTACCTTGGTTTTTCAAACCGAATATTATGGCCCTTGAGCCATTCCATGCCCGAGAAGTCAGTTATGGACGATTATGACACAGCTCGTGAGTATTGGAATTCATATGAGGAGGTAAACCGTAAGTATACTGATGCGATTTTGGAGGAGATCACTGAAGGGGACAATATATGGATACATGACTATCAGCTGGCGCTTGTACCAAAAATGGTAAGAGAAAATCGGCCCGAAGCAAATATCGGATTTTTTTGGCATATCCCCTGGCCACCTTGGGAAATATTTGGGACTCTTCCCTGGAGTGAAGAAATATTAAGAGGGATACTGGGGAGTGATTTTATAGGATTTCATACTTCTAGATTTGAAAAAAATTTTTTGGGATGTGCAGAGGCCATGGATATGTGCATTGATGAGAAGTGTTCTGCAATATCGGCTGATGGAACGAAATCTAGGGTTTCTCATATCCCTTTGGGAATAGAATATCATCTCTATGATTCGCTGTCAGGCAATGAGGAAGTTAAGGAAAAAACTCGGTATTTGAAGAAGGAGATAAATGCGGACAAAATTATTGTCAGCGTTGACAGGCTGGATTATACGAAGGGTATTCCTGAGAGGCTTAGGGCTTTCGAGCTCTTTCTTAAAAAAAATCCTGAATATCTAGGAAAAGTAACACTAGTTCAGAGAATACCACCAAGCAGAAGAAGCGTCAAGGAATATCAGTCGATATTAGATGAGATACATATGATAGTTGGTGAAATAAATGGAAATCTGGGCAAGGCTGATTGGACTCCAGTTAAATCCTTCCACAGATTTCTTCCAAATCTTGAAGAGTTAATTCCGTATTACTTAGCGGCCGACGTCGCGTTGGTGACCCCTCTGATGGATGGAATGAATTTGGTCTGCAAGGAGTATATATCGGCTGTTGAGGACGGGGTTTTAATACTTTCTAAGTTTGCAGGCGCAGCTGAGGAATTGAAAGAAGCCATAAAAGTTAATCCTTATGATGCTGAAGAGGTTGCTCAGGGTATTGAGGAGGCTTTGTGTCTTCCTAAACGCGAACGTAGTGAAAGACTAAATAGCTTAAAAGAAAGGGTGAAAGCAAACGACCTAGAGTGGTGGAGAAAGGAGTTCCTCAGGAATTGGTTGGAGCAAGATACCTCTATTGAGGGTAGTGGATAGTTTTTTAAGGGGGAATGTACCTCTTAGGATTCTATTTTTTTCTCCACGACTTCCCTAAAAACCCTGCCGCAATTACACTTGTACATGAACACGGGGTACATCCTGGCGATACATACACATTCTTCTGAACCACAATCTGGGCATTCCATTGAGATCACTTATTCCGACTATTTTATCACTCTTTTAGCTAATAAGAATATTGCGTTTTTCCGTATCTTAGTTTTCTACTACCATTATTGGATTGTTTTATAGTCGAAAATCATAAGTTCTTTGCTTTACTATTACTGTTTGTTTAGTAGTGGTGATTTGTTGTCGCCTGATGTCCAAAGTGATGATTTGAATTTCGATTTTTTTTCTACGACTCCCAATGTCTTGAGTTTAAATATATATAAGGGAGAATCAAATTTTGAGGATTTCCTTTATCCTTTGGAAATTGAATTTGATGATGAAACCGGTAATTTTTGGAACGTAGAAGCTGAGGGAGATACGCTTAAGATTCTAAAAGATGGTTCTCTATTCACGAAGCTCCAAAAGATACGTTTTCAAACACCGGGATGGTTACGGAAGCCGGTTATGAATATTCCGGATAAATGGATTTCTTGGACTCAGAAATTAGGGAAGGACTCCAAAATTTATGGTTTGGGGGAGAAAACAAGGTATCTTGAAAAATCGGGAGCTAGATATGAAATGTGGAATACGGATCCCGGGGGATTTTATAAGCATAATGAAGATCCCCTGTCTGTTTCAGTTCCGTTTTTCTTGATAAAGGCACCAGCTTTAAGTGCGGGAGGAGGATTTATAGGGATATTTGTGGCTAATCCTCAGTATATTCAGTTTGATGTAAAGTACTTAACCGGCGAGGGTACGCTTGGAACGGCAGTCAATTCTGAATCTGTCCTTATTTTTCTGATTTCAGGCGACAGCCCGGATAAGATTGTTGAAACTTATACCACTTTAACTGGAAAACCTCGGATGTTTCCGAGGTGGGCGTTAGGTTATCATCATTCCAAATATGGGATGCCTGAAACTCAAGAGGAAGCTATAGAGCTCACAGAAAAATTTATAGATAAAGATATTCCTCTTGATTCTCTTTATTTGGATATACAGCATATGCAGGATCATAAAATATTTACCTGGGATAAGGATAGATTTCCAGACCCAGAAAATATGCTGGAAAAATTGCGGGAGTTAGGGGTTGATCCCGTAGTTATACAGGATCCCGGGATCAAAATAGAAAAAGATTATTCTGTCTACGAATCTGCCAATAAGAATAATGTTTTTGTTGAGGATTCTGAGGGAGAAGATTTTGTTGGGATGCTTTGGCCTGGTTTATGTTCATTTCCTGATTTTCTCCAGCAGAGCGTAAGAACGTGGTGGGGTAGGAAAAATTCTGAGGTGTTAAGAAAAGGAGTTTCCGGAATTTGGAATGATATGAATGAACCTGCAATTTTCTTTGGGAAAAGAAGGTTTTCATCTCTACTATCGGAGATTAGCAAAAATATACAGGAGAACTCGATAAAATTGGAGGATTTCTATGAATTAGAAAAAGAAATGTTCAATTCTACGGAAGGCATGGTTCACCAAGACGATGATGGCAATGAAGTCGATCATTTTGATGTACATAATCTTTACGCTCTCCTTGAGGCTGAAGGGACCTTAATGGGATATAAATTGGAAAAACCCAATGCAAGACCATTTATACTTAGTAGATCCGGGTGTCCGGGTATCCAGAAGAAAGCATCTGTTTGGACAGGTGATAATTCCTCCACATGGGAGCATATGGAGATGTCTATCCAGATGATTTTGAATTTGGGGATTTCAGGTTTGCCTTTTGTAGGTGCTGATGTAGGAGGGTTCGATGGAAATGTCGAGCCGGAACTGCTCGTTAGGTGGGTCCAGTTGGGTTCTATGATTCCCCTATTTAGAAATCATTCTAGTATCGGTACTGTTTCTCAGGAGCCTTGGTCGTTTGGAAGTGAGTACGAAGAGATAATGAGAAGATACATTAAATTTAGATATGAACTCTTACCTTACCTCTACACGCTTCATTATAAGTCCCATAGAACTGGAATTCCCATCGTCCGGTCTATCTTCTTTGAATTTCCGGATGATAAGGAGGCTTACAAGATTGAGACCCAGTTCCTAGTAGGTGATTCGTTGCTGGTAGCACCAGTAGTGAAAAGAGAAGTAGAAGAGAGGAGAGTGTACCTTCCATTTGGATCAGGAGGCGAGGAGCTTAAGTGGGAGAATTGGTGGACTGGGAGGGTAAGAAGAAGCGGCCATCACGTCGTTTCATCACCATTGGATAGGATGCCTATATATTTGAAAGAAAGTAGCTGCGTACCGTTGATGGATCCCGTTCAGAACACAAAGGAGATAGGGGACACTCTTTATCTGCGATGTAATCTAGAAGACAGGGTGGAGTCTCAGATTTATTGGGACGATGGGAATACAATGGATTTTAAAAAAGGAGATTATTTTCTTGGCGTTGCGAAAGTTTGGAAGAATGGAGAGAATATTGATTTTTCTATTGAACCCAAGCATGAATGCTACGATCCTTTTTGGGATTTCGTTAACGTCCTTGAAAAGACATCGGACGCATAATTTCCCATTGGGGTTTATTGAGGGATAAAAAATGGATGAAAAAATATTTAAAAACGCTATAATTCTTCGGGGCCCTGATTTGGAGCCTGTAGAAGGTTTCATTAGGATAGGCGATGGTGTAATCAAGGAAATCAGTTCGGGAGAGCCTTCGGAATTCGACTCGGATTTATCGAATTCTATTATTATGCCACCTTTCGTGAATGCTCATACGCATGTAGGTGACTCTGTTAAAAGGGACATATACGCCGGAAGGTCTCAACCTGAGGTGGTTGGCAGTAATGGCTCCAAATTTAGGGCTCTAGAGCAGAGTTCTCGATCGAGTAAAGTAGAGGCTATTAATAGATCACTTCGGTTAATGAGGGATTCTGGAACGATTGCGCACATAGATTTTAGGGAAGAGGGTCTTTGCGGCATCTCACTGCTGAGGGATGCGGAAGTTTCCGGCATTGAATCATTATGTCTTGCTCGGCTTATTGGTGGGGAAGACATAGGTGATTTGTTAGACTGCTCTCAAGGCATTGGAATTCCTTCACTTGAATCCTATTCATCCGACGAGGTTGAGGAAATTTCCAATTCGACTAATTCTCGTGGTAAACTTCTTTCGTTTCACGTCTCGGAGACGAAGTCAGCCCATGAGCATTCATTGAGTGAAACTGGCAAAACGGAGATCGAAAGAGCACTTGAATACGATCCTGATTTCCTCATCCATGGGGTCTGGGCTGAAAGGGAGGATCTTGCTCGTTTAAAGGAGAGAAACGTTCCACTGGTTGTATGTCCTCGTTCGAATAGCCTTCTCAGCACTGGTATTCCTCCTCTAAGCGAGGCCATTCAAACAGGAGTTGAACTTTGGATAGGAACCGATAACGCCTCAGTTTGCTCCCCCATCATGTTTCAGGAGCTTTCCTATGCATGGATGGTTTTGAGGTTGCAGGATGAAAAGGCTGGAGAGTTTGAAGCGAGAGAATTGCTTAAGTCCGCTACTATTTACCCTTCGGAGAATCTTAACTTGAAGGGAGGTCCGTTAGAGGAGGGAGGAAGGGCGAATTTTTTTGTTCTTTCGAGGGACCAAGAGTTAGAGGACTGTGAAAACATACACGTTGGGATAGTAAATAGAGCGAGGGAGAGACATTTGAAGAAGATTTTCCATCAGTAACAGGGCTATTGTTGATTAGATCTTTTAGAATCAAATGTGTTTCTCCGCTATATCCTTGGCGATTGGAAGCTTATACATCCCCTTTGTAGGCCTTAAACATGAACAAGAGCGATAGGACGAAAGTGAGAAGTCCAATCAGCGACCTTAGCATGCCCAGAAGTGAGTAAGTCATACCAAAACCCAATCCTCAGTAATAAGGCCCTGCGGCGGCGCTAAAGATTCATATCAACGCGAGAGAGGTAAATGTTATTATCTACTGCCCTGCGTGAAATCATATGAACTTATTTTTCTTCAACGAAATAGAGTATAATCCCTGATACAAATCCTAGGACGTATGCTAATGTTCCTTCTATATTATTCTCGAGACCCAGTTCCGTTCCTTTCTTTTCTGAACTGTTTTTGGTATATCTTGTTGTCTCCGTCTCTGTAAATTGGGGGTATCCGCATTTCGGGCAGAATTTTTCTTAATCTGGGATATTTGCTGCACATTCCTTACAATACGATATTTAAACGCCCGAAGCTAAATACTACTTTAATCTTATTATTTTTTCTTTCTTACACGATAGGATTCATTCCTTTGAAGCTATCTCTTTCTATTCTGGTTTTTTCTCTTTCAAGCATTTTATTTAGTGAGGTGATAGCTCCTTTTTTGCTCAAAGGCTCATTGTTGCTTCCGCATCTATAGCTCTGGGTACAGTTTGGACATCCATTTTCGTTTTTGCAATTACAACCTTCGAGAATCTTATATGCTCTTTTTAAGGAATCTTCAAATCTTTCGAAAAGTAATTTTGAAATTCCATTTCCTCCAGCGGATCCATCGTAAGCAAAAATGTATCCGGAGGACCCCATTGCAACACCACCAACCTCGTCACTACCCCCTCCTGTTAGCATGTTGGTGCCTTCCAAGATTGCATGTTCTATGGCGTGAAATGTTCCCCCCAGCTCCTTCTCTCTGTCCTCTTCCGGGAGATTCAGGATATCTTCGGGTGTTGGTGCTTTGAAAACAAGACCGAAGGTGAGGAATGAGTACTCTATGGGGTTATCTAACTTTTGTTCTGCAAGGATCTCGTCGCTAAATACGTCTATTTCGTAATATCCGTCGATTCTGTCCTTGATTTTTAACTTACAATAGGCTATTTCTGATCCAAGGCATTTTTTTTCTTCAATTTTATCTACTATAATTGGGATTGTTCTTTTTTTGGCATTTGTTCTTTTCTTTGTGTCGGATTTTTCTTTTTCTACGATTGCTTTTCCTTCCTCTATCGAAAATTTCTTTGATCTGTACTTCCTACCACCGTGGAGATATATGGCACCTGGATGTAATTCTTGCGAAGCTATAGGCATCTGTCGGGTTCCTATTCTTTTTCTTCCATAGATTATGTCAACCGATTCACCTATGCCACGTATTGAATAATCGCCTAGTTTGCTTCGGCCTTTATTTGTGACATGGAGGTGTTCTTTGTCTTTTTTGAGTAGGCCTTTTTTTATAAGACCAGATTTTTTCTCTTCGAAATTTGGAAATTCCTTCTCTGAAAGCGGGTGATCCATCGCCGCTGCTATTATTTGGTTCTCAGCAACTATCGGATTTTTTGGTTCGCAGTAGCCCGGATCGACGTCCTTGAAATAATCCTCAGGATTCCTTCGATAAAAAGAACTTATTGGGTCCTCGTTTCTTAGTCCTAAGATCGCGACGCCTTCTTGCCCTCTTCTTGCTGCTCGTCCGATTCTTTGTTTAAAGGAAGTTATACCGACTAACACGGAGGCAACAGCGTCAAGGTCACCGATGTCCACACCGAGCTCCAGGGTGGGTGTGGAAACAACAGATTTAATACTTCCATCTTTAAGCTTTTTTGCTACTTCACGCCTATATTGATAAGGTAGTCCCGCTCTATGAACCTCAGCGTCTATTCCGCCTCTTTCTTCTGCTATCTTTGACATTGATTCAACGCCTTGATGTGAATTTCCGAACACTACTGTTTTTCTACCGTTCCTGCGTAGGTTTTTGAGACAATCAATCAACATGGTTTTTGTTGATCGGCCGCGTGGATAGAGCATCAGAAAATGAATAGGTCCGTGTTTTCCTTCTTCACACTTTATCACCTCTACTGATTCCCCAAATAAATCCTCGGCGAACTCTTTTGGATTAAATATAGTCGCACTTGCCCCAATTATTTGAAAACTATTGTTGAATTCTCTACGCATTCTCTTGATAATAAAGTGCACATTGGATCCGAATGACCCAGTATATGTGTGGATTTCATCGACAATTACAAATTTTGCGGACTTCAGAAGCCGTGAAAATTCTGTTCTATGAGAAAGATGGAAGTGAATCATGTCAAAGTTGGTAATAAGTACTTCGGGAGGATCGGAAAGTATTTTGGCTCTTTTTCTTTTTTCGGTATCTCCATCGTAGACTTGAACATCAAGTTGTAAGTTATTTCCGAGCTTTCTTAGTTTCCTCGCTTGATCTCGACTAAGAACCTTTGTTGGGTAGACCAATATTGCGTTTGTCTCTGTTTTCTTTTCTGTTTCTTTTCTTTCGAGAATTTTTTGATAAACAGGTAGTATGAAAGCCTCTGTCTTGCCGGTGGCTGTAGGAGCTGAAATCACAACATTTTTTCCAGACATAATTTTCTCGATTGCTCTTTCTTGAAATCTGTAAAGTTTCTTGATCCCATTTTTGAATAGACTTTCTTTTAGTAGTGGATGGATTTCTGCTTCTTTTAGTGAGGCTCCTGGATCCGGAGATGATCTCTCTAGTAATTTATACTTAACTAGCTCATCGTTAGAGTGAATTAGACCCTTTACATCTGAGGGTAAATTTGCGAAATCCTCTTTTGTTATATTTTGGCCAAGTAGCCTGGCTTCTTTAATAAGACCGTGTCTTCTTACCCATGTTTTTCCCAAGTCAGTGAGTTCTCCTTCCTTATGCAGATCTTCTAGTTCCTGATATGCTTCATTTAATGACAGGTCTCGTTTGTCGGGAGCAAAACACATACTACAATTAGAACAGGAGAAAAGCCATCTACCAGATTCTACTTTATCGTATTTTATTTCGCCTCTGCAATTGGGGCAGGAAAGTCCCATAGTTAATCGGATTAGAAATTTGACCTCATACGAATTTAACCTTTTCCGGACTGTGGATTGAATGTGAAGAGTCGTTTAATTTTTAAATTATTCCATTGTATTTTTGAGGGGTCGTTAATGACGGAGAAGTATGAAAAAATAATGAAGATTGCAAAGAGAAGGGGTTTCATCTGGCCTTCTTTCGAACCATATGGAGGTGTGGCGGGATTTTATGATTTTGGTCCATTAGGGTCCTTACTAAAGCAAAACTTACTCGACAAGTGGCGTCAATATTACGTGAGGGAGGAAGGATTTTTTGAAATTGATTCTCCGACCGTATTTCCCGAGGAGATGCTTAGGGCTAGCGGGCATGTTGATCATTTTAATGACGTGATGGTGTCTTGTCCTTCGTGTGGCTCGTCTTATGAGGTCACGGAACTAGTAGAGGAAATGACGGGAATTGACATCGAAGGAAAGAGTAAGGATGAAATGAAGGAGATTATAGATGGAGAAAACGTAGTTTGTCCGAAGTGTGGTGGACCTTTGGGTGGTCTTTATGATTTCAATACTATGTTTGAAACGGCGATTGGTCCGGAAAAGGATCGGAAAGCTTATCTAAGGCCGGAAACAGCTCAATCAATTTTTGTTGATTTTAACAGGCTTAAAAGAGTTGCTAGAAAGAAATTACCCTTTGGAGTTGTGCAAATTGGCAAGGGTTATCGAAATGAGATCTCGCCAAGAAAGGGGATTATTAGATTGAGAGAGTTTACAATGGCAGAGGCGGAGATATTTTTCGATCCAGAAAAACCAAGCCATAAGAATTTCGATGAACTAAAAAACGATGAATTGAGACTTTGGCTTTCTAATGATCAGATGGATGGAAATGAAAAAATCAGGAATATTAAGGTCGAGAAGGCCGTACAAAAGGGGTTTATCTGTAATGAACTTATGGCATATCACCTGGCCTTGGCCAATAGGTTTTTCAAGGAAATAGGAATTCCAAGTGACATGCTTAGGTTCAGGGAACAAGTTCCTGGCGAACGCGCACATTACTCTGAGGAAACCTGGGATTCCGAGATCTATACGGAAAGGTTTGGATGGGTTGAAGCGGCTGGGTTTGCTTATCGAACCGATTATGATCTTTCACAACATACAGAATATTCCAATGAGGACATGACCATGTTCTATCAGGAAAAAGGGGAAGCGGAGGGAAAAAAGTTGATTCCCCACGTTGTGGAACCCTCTTATGGAATAGATAGATGTATTTACGGAGTTTTGGAACATTCTTTCTCGGAGTCTGATGAGAAGACTTACTTTGAATTTGAAAAGGATCTCGCCCCTTTGGAAGTGAGCGTTTTTCCCTTGATTACCGATGATGGCTTGCCGGAGAGAGCTGAGGAAGTAGTTGAACTTTTACAAAAGGCTGGTTTGAATGTGGAATATGACGACTCCGGAAGCATAGGGAGAAGATATGCCAGGGCCGATGAGGTTGGAACGCCTTATTGTGTGACTGTCGATCATCAGTCACTCGACGACTCTACAGTCACTATTCGGGACAGAGATACGACGGAACAGATTAGAGTAGAGATAGAAAATCTCCCCGATATTATTGGGGGTTTGCTAGATAGAACTATATCTTTCGATAATGCTGGAGATAAATGCTAGCTGTATCTTTAAGATGAAATTTTCCCTACGTTGTTATCCCTGAGTCGGTGAGTTTCTTGAATGTCCAAGCCTGAGTCAGGATGTTTTAGTTGCGAATCCAATAACGTAATTTCCTGAGAACCACATCTTGTAAATGTCCCCTTCTTTTATGACCACTGGAGTGTAAGTCTTCTCATCTCTCCAGCTGGGGGCGTTTGGGTCCTCTTTGTGGAGAATGGGATTCTCATCGTCTCTAGTCCACTCAATTCCGTTTTTGGACGTCAAATGCCCTATACCTTCGTTGGACCCCTTGGCACCGCTGGAGTACCAAGCTTCGTATCCGTTTTGGGTCTCGATCACACCTCTGACGTAGGTATAGTTGTCGTCCCAGGTCCCGTTCTCTCCAGACTGTATGATTGGTTTGTTTCCGTATCTATGCCAATGGATTCCATCGTCCGAATAAGCAAGTGCGGTCACTTCCGATTCGTTTGGATCCACTACGTTCTGGGTAGCGATGTCGTAATATAAAACAAATTTATTGCCCATAGGATCCGAATGATCGATTCCTTCGTGTTCTTCAGGATTGTAAATGATGTCTCCCGATCCATACGAGCTGTACCATTCTCCGGTGTCGCCTCCATCGAAGAGGTTTTCACACTGTACGTCGTTTTCCCATTTCACTCCGTCTGTCGAGACCGCCGTTCGGAAGGAATTTTCATTGTATGGCCAAGAAGAGGCGTCCGAATACCAGACTCTGAAGCGTGGCGAATTTTCGGTCCCGGTGTTTGTGACCACTGAATGATTGGGTTGGCCGGCAAGTCCCTCGCATGAAATTGCTTCGCTCCAGGAAACTCCCTCGTTAGAAGTTGTCTTTTTAATTACGTATTCTCCCGCTTCCTTGTCTGTGTACCACATTTGGTAGTTATTTTCTATTTTCAGAACTGCGGGATAGTAGGCCCTATTCTCACCTTCGAATACGGGATTTTCCCTAACCTTCCAGGCTTTTTTTCTCTCCCTTCCGGCTATATTCATCTCCGAAGAGGCAAGAAGTGAGTCGGAACTCTCGTGGATTGCTTTAACTTTTGTATTCTCTGAGAAGTCGATGTTATCTACAATTATTCTCTCTCCAGGATCCAATTCGTTGTCAGGTCCAGAGTATGAAACTTCTACATAATCTGAATTGATGATTTCTCGATTTTTAGGGAAATATCCATTTTTGAAAGGGAGTCCCCTCCGATATGATAAATGCTGAGAGGGGAATTTCCATTCTCAATCTCATCAAAGGAGAGTTTTGTGATAGGAGGGTCGTTGGGGGAATCAAATTCATTCGCTAGATAACCGATGCTCACTGAGAGGATGATGGCTTTTGTAATCAGTGCTAGCGTTCCTACGACAGAAACGTTTCCTCTTTCGAAAGAGTTTTTTGAGTACGTTTTATAATCCGGTCAAATCCCCCTTTGAGGATGGTAATTTTCCCTATTAAAAAATATATTTGGTTATAAAAATTCAGGTCGAAAATCATCTGAGAAGCCGTTCTGGAATCGGAATTGAGGTTGATTGGATGATGAAAAACAAATTCTTGAGGCTTTACTGTCCGATATTCTACCAGATATAATTGAAACAACTGCTTTGCGTTCGCCCTATGCAACGGGTCTTGCTCTGGTTTTTAAGCAAGGTGTCAATTCCAAGTGGAAGAAAATTGAAAAAAATGAAAAAATGAAAAAAATTAGAGCCCAAAATGGATGGAGATGAAAAAATAAGTAAATAAAAAAGGAAGAAAGCGGTCTCAAAGACCGATGAATGGCTTGAATGATTGGTATATCTAACCTATGTGAATTTTACTTTAAATCGTAGAAGTTTAGATTTGTTTTTCCTGATAAGTTAGTATTAATAGTAGGCTTCTTCCAAAATTTCTTTGAAGTCTTCCGCTTTTATTGGTCGAGGATTGCTTTTAACGGATATATTTGCCTCTGCTATCTTGGAAATTTCTTCAAAGTCTTTTCTTTTTATCCCAAGTTCTCTGAGTTTTGGAAGATCCACTTCGTCCGAGAGCTTTTTAACTTTATTTACCGATTTTTCGGCCTTTTCTTTTGTTGAGAGCTTTCTTGACGTTACATTCAGTTTTTCCGAGATTTTGGCAAATCGATTTGGCCTTGAGGGGAGATTGTATTCCATTACAAAGGGAAGTAATACTGCATTCGCTACTCCATGCGGAACATCATAAAAACCACCCAGAGCCTCTGATAGACAATGCACGGCAGTTACATCGGAATTAAAGAAAGATATACCTGCCATTAAACTTCCAAGGCTCATATTTATTCTTGAATTAATATCTTCTCCGTTTTTCACAGCTCTTACTATATTATTCGAGATAATATCGATTGTTTTCAGGGAAAGTTGATCAGTTATTGGTTGAGCATTTTTTGCCGTGTAAGATTCAATTGCGTGTGTCAGGGCGTCAAATCCCGTTGCAGCCGTTAACTTAGGCCCCATGCTAATTGTAAGTTCTGGGTCTACAATTGCTGTGTCCGGACAAAGCAGATCACTCCTGACGGTCTCCTTGGAATGCAATGCCTTTCTCGTGTCAGTGAATACTGCGCTGAAGGTGACTTCGCTACCAGTCCCTGCCGTGGTAGGAACAGTGATTAAAGGGAGCGCTCTATTTTTGACTTTGTTTACACCTATGAATTCGTGTATTTTTCCCTCGTTTTTCAGGAGCATGGAGATAAGCTTGGCCGCATCCAAGGAACTTCCTCCTCCGAGGCCGGTAACCGATCCGATAGGTTTCTCCTCCGCAAATTTCACTCCCTCTTCTATTGTTTTATCTTTAGGATTGGGTTCAATTTTCGAGAATACTTCGAATTTTGTTCCACTTTCAGAGAGGATCTTCTTGATTTCCTCTAAAATACCTGTTTCTTTGATTCCTTTATCGGTAACGATCAAGTGAGTTTCAGAACCGATTTCCTTGAGTTCATCTGGAAGGTCCCTAATTTTTCCGTTTCCGAATTTAATTTTTGTCGGTGTGTGAAACGTAAACGATTGCATTCGTGTTCTCCTCGCTTTTAGCTACTCTTCTCTATCTTTTTCTGGAAAATAATAATTTGGGAAGATCTATTAAGACTAATGAAAGCTGAAACATCGAAAGCTTGTTTAAAGGAGCGACGGGTATATAAAATAAACTGAAAAATCCATAGGTAATGATCTTATGACCGAACTTGTTTACTTTGATGATTGCTACAGGAAAAAGATGGAAGCTGAAGTTAGCGAGGTTAAGCAGAATAGAGTTGTTCTGGATAGGACTATTTTCTATCCAGAGGGTGGTGGTCAACCGTCAGATAGGGGTTGGATCGATGAATCGGAGGTTGTCAAGGCGGAGAAGAAGGGAAAATATGTAGAGCATATTTTGGATGGGGATCTTCCAGAGGAGGGTTCTACTGTAGTGTGTGAGTTGGATTGGAATAGGAGATATGCTCATATGAAATACCATACCGCTCAACACATACTCTCCGCTATCGTGCTCGAGGATTACGATGGAAAGACTACTGGAAATCAGATTCATTCCGATTATTCCCGAATTGATTTTGATGTTGGATTGAAGGAGGAAGTTTCAGATTTGGAGAGGATGGTCAATTCCATAATTGAGGATGGGATAGATGTAGATATTTACGTAATGGGCAGGGAAAAAGCGATCGAGGAGCTGGATCCGGAGAGAACTAGGATAGATTTATTGCCAGATTCCATTACCGAATTAAGAATTGTCGAGATAGAGGGAATTGATAAGACAGCCTGTGCAGGTACTCATGTAAGGAATACGGAGGAACTGGGAGAATTCACTATAACTGATACAGCAAACAAGGGGAAAGATAGAAAAAGGGTGGAATTCGTCCTCAAATGATATCTTAAGGGATACTATGGATGTTAATGAAGCTATATTGAAGCGAAGGCCTGTCAGATCCTACAAGAATAAGGACATCCCGAGAGAAAAGATCGAACGAATTATGGACAGCGTGAGGATGGCTCCATCTGCACGAAACAGACAGGAATGGCATTTTATAATCGTCAAGTCCCAGAATGTGAAAGATGAGCTTTGTAAATCTACAAAATATAAATTCATCGGCGAGGCCTCCGTCATAATAGTAGCCGTCAGTACTGACCCTGATTACGTAATGTCTTCTGATATAAACGCGGGGATTGTTGATCTTTCGATAGCTTTAGATCATTTATCATTAAAAGCCGTGGAGGAGGGATTGGGAACTTGTTGGATTGGGGGTTTCGATCAGGAAGTTGCCAAAAATGCCTTAGGAGTCCCTGATGATCAGAAGATTATTGCGCTAATGTCTCTTGGGTACCCGCAGGACGAACTTGATATAAGAAATAAAGAGAGGAAATCGCTTGAGAAAGTAATCTCTTATGATTCCTATTAAGGAGCTTTGAAAGACGGTAAAGCCTTCAGACCGGATTTAAAAACTCACCTAGTTTATTATTGTGCATATTACCGGTCTCAAAAAAAGAAAATTTGAAGAATAGATATTAAAAAGGGGAGGAGGGGAAAATTTACCCTATGAATCTATTACCAGGGCCAAGAAGCCATTTTAAGGTTATACTGGTCTTCCAATCTGAGTAGTTGGTTATACTTTGCTATTCTATCAGTTCTAGACAGAGACCCCGACTTTAATTGGGTGGTTGGCAGTCCGGTAGCTAAGTCTGCTATGAATACATCTTCAGTTTCGCCTGATCGGTGCGATATGATAGCTGTATAAGCGGATTTGTGTGCTTCCTCGACAGCCTCTAAGGTTTCTGAAACAGTCCCTATCTGGTTTACCTTTATTAGAATGGAGTTGGCAACGTTTCTTTCTATTCCATTTCTGAGCCTTTCCGCGTCTGTCACGAAAAGATCATCACCTACGAGTTGGGTTTTGTCTCCCAGTTTTTCAGTAAGTTCCTTCCATCCTTCCCAGTCCTCTTGGTCTAGACCGTCTTCTATAGAGACTACTGGATAGTTATCGACCCATTTTTCGTATATATCTATCATTTCACCAGAAGTTAACTCTGAATCTCCAAGAAAGTATTTTCCATCTTCGTAGATTTCGCTTGCGGCGGGATCAAGAGCTATCGATACATCCTTTCCAGGGACATATCCTGATTTCTCGATAGCTTCTATGAGCAGTTCCAGGGCCTCGGTTTCGTCATCTAGATCGGGTGCAAAGCCTCCTTCGTCCCCGACGGCTGTGGACATATTTCGGCCTTCGAGAATGCTCTTCAACTTGTGAAAAACTTCGGACCCCATCTGCGCTGCTGTTGAAAATTTTTGAGCGCCCAGCGGTACAATCATGAACTCCTGTAAGTCCAAGTTATTGTCTGCGTGCTCTCCACCGTTTAATACGTTCATGAGTGGGATTGGTAAGCTCCCCTCTCTTATTCCTCCTATGTATTTGAATAAAGGAAGATTTAAATCCAGGGAAGCAGCTCTAGCTGTAGCTAATGAAACTGCAAGTATTGCATTTGCACCCAGCTCGCTCTTGTTTTCTGTGCCGTCCAAGTCGCACATTTCATCATCTATTTTTTTCTGCCAGATACAGTCCATCCCTATTAATTCCGGGGCTATCTTTTCGTTAATGTTTGATACGGCTTTTTTCACACCTTTGCCGCCATATCTCTGTTTGTCACCGTCTCTTAGCTCTAGGGCTTCGAATTTTCCGGTTGATGCTCCGGACGGCACGATTGCTTTGCCAATGCTTCCTGTTTGGGTTATCACTTCAGCTTCTACGGTCGGGTTTCCCCTTGAATCAAGAACTTCTCTTCCTCTAATGTTTTCTATAAACGACATAGTTTCACCGTCTAAAGAAGTAGCAATGTTCAGATATAAAATTTAATCCCCAAAACACGATGTATGAATTTTTATCTATTTCATTCTCTCCAATCAATTCTGTCTTCCAATTCTTTGCTATGAGGAGGACAGACCCAGGCTACGCTTTCCCCTTTGTCTAATTTTTTGGTAATCCTAAGTCTTCCGTTTGCTTTCTGGGAAAATGTGTTTTGGCATCCTTTTATATCACATTTTTTTTCTTTGGTCATCATTTCACCTTTTTATTGTTAATTGCCTTGGACTAAAAAAGGATACAATTTTAGGGTTTATCGGAATATATTACTGGGGTTTAAACTGGCTTTAGTTAATCAAATAAATCCTAAATCGGCTTAGTTCTCTGGTTTATTTAGAAAGATTTTAGATTTAACCCCTCTAACAAGTGACTCTAAAATTTTTATCCTTTGCATCATCGGGTAATCCCTCGCCATAGTCCTCAACAAAGTGAAAATGCTTTTTTATCTTTTTCCACTTTATTTAGTTTCCTAAGCTTTCTAACTTTATTCTTCTTCTGTCTTCTTTAACGGGTTCCTGTAACCTTTGCGGTCTTTAAATCTGAAGCCGGATTCAATATTTTTACAGAGTAGCTCGTTTTTGGTATATTATTCACTACTTTTTCCACTCCTGACTTCTCATAATTATGGAAGAATACATGGGTGTTTTCTTTCATAAGTTTTTTTGCTTCATTCCAGTCGCTTTTTACAGTTTCATATGAGTGTTCTCCATCAATGAATATAAGATCCATTTCGGGAAGATCATCAATGGCTTGAGGCAGTGTGTCTTTACTGTCACCTTGAAAAAGGAAGACTTTAGAGTTAAGTTTAGAGAGCTTTTTTCTTACCTCTTGCAAATTGTTGTTGAATGTGTCATCAAAAGTATCAAATCCATAATATGTAATATTGGGATTCTTTATGGTTCTTATCGCTGTTTTTATCATATTTTTTGCATTTTCGCCATTATAAACTCCTATCTCCATTATTTTTTCTACTTTATTATCTTTGATGTGTCTTTCCAGAAATCCGTGCTTTTCGAACCCTTTTTTAGTCATATTTTATTTAATTAATTGATTTGGGATATTAAATTGTTTTTCTATGCTAAAGAGTAGAGAAGTTAAGCTTTTAGGAATTGGAATTTATCCTTCAATTGAAAGATTAGCATGAGGTAATCCAATGAAAATAATTCGTAAGTTACCAAATGAAAATGGTCTTAAGGTAGCATTACTGGACATTGAAGGGACCTTGGTAAAGGGAAGTGTCTGGCGTATCCTGAATGATTCTTTAGGAGTTCCTCGCTCGGAATCTAAGAAGCTTTTTAGTAGCTTTCTGGCGGGCTCTATATGTTATCGGGAGTGGGTCAATAGATTAAAAGACCTTTGGTGTAGTTCAGCGGAACTAAAGCCAACTAAAAATAATATATTTGATTTGTGCAGTGATTTCGAATTTATTCCGGGATCCCAGAAATTGGTGAAAAACCTCAAAGATCTAGGATATTTTCTAGTCTCAATTTCAGGCGCGCCTAAATTCTATTCTCAGATGATTTCTGAGAAACTGGATATTGATCTTAATATTCCTACTCATAAGTTCGTTTTCAACGGTCATGACAAAGAACTAACTGATATTGAAATATTAAATGATTATAACTTTTCCAAATCCCATTATATCGACAAAATACGAAATAATAAGGATCCTGGTAATATCATAGCGGTGGGTGATGACTTGAATGATCTTGAAATGTGTAAAAAAGCTGACGTCGGTTTTTTAGTAAAAGGGGAATTCGATTCCATTAACTCGTCTGAATTACGAAGACATTCAATATATCTCGTGTCTATCGGCAAGCTGTCAGAAAGAATAGGGGATTATATAGGATAGTTTTGACAATATAGGATATTTAAATTATTTGTGTATTCCACCGAATTCTTTGGCTATTCGGACCGCCTCTCTAACCTTTTTTCTGTTATCACTCTGGTAAACTAACCTGCATTTATTTAGTTTCCTTCGTCTGCCACATTTAAGGCACTGTCCCGTTTTTTGTCCACTCTTAGCTATGATTAATCCGTTACAACGATTTGTAGGGTGCCCTAATTTATAATCGCACTTTAAAATTCCATATTTACTTTTGATTTTTAGTATGTCTTTTTTTAACATTCTACTCGACTTGCTTGAATTTTCTCCAAAAAAATATGCTTTCTTATCGGCCTTTGACGAACTTTCTGTTTCGTTTGTTAACCCTTTGTTTCCACGGTGGTTTATTACTGATTTATTACTTCTTTTTCTTGTTTTTAAGAGGAGTTTTTTAATGTTTTTTTCTACAGAGTCATTTTTTTCTGACATCTAGTTTTATTTCTTTATTTTCCTTAAAAGCAAATTATCGGGACGGTTGGTTGAAAGTAATGGTTCTTTTTCTTAGAGCTCTTATATTTAAGGAATCAAAATTCCTCGACAAAAGAACCGATTTTTTCTATGCCTGATTTTATTTTTTCTTTTGAGTTCGCAAAAGATAATCTAAAATAATTTTCCCGGTTTGGACCAAATGCTGAACCGGGGGTTACTCCAACTCCTCGTTCTTTCAATAGCTT
Source organism: Hadesarchaea archaeon (assembly GCA_046538535.1). GTDB lineage: Archaea > Hadarchaeota > Hadarchaeia > Hadarchaeales > JAGGTB01 > CAYLJV01. The sequence continues at coordinate 24,377 of JBKHIS010000003.1, forward strand.
TTGGCAAAATTCCAGGGATGAGAGGTCCAGATCAAATTTAGCGAAGCAATAGAAAGCCCCTTCGGGTTTTTGACATCGAACACCTTCAATTTCGTCAAATTTTCTGATTACTAAATCTCTTCTTCCTCTGAATCTTTCTCTCATCTCGGATACCTTTTCTTCAACTTTAGGGGATGTTAGAGCGGTCTCAGCTCCTTTTTGAGCAAACGATGTAGCACAAGAAACCGAGTGAGATTGAATCTTTTTTGCGGCATTTACTATTTTTGTTGGCCCTGTAAAGTATCCAATTCTCCAGCCTGTCATAGCATATGGTTTTGAACATGAGTTTACAGTAATTACATTAGAAAAATCCGAGGCTGGTGAATAGTGTTCAGCGTCATAGATAAGTTTTTCATATACCTCATCCGAAAGGACTAGTATATTGTTTTCCTGACAAATGTGAAGTATTTTTCTTACAAGCTCTTCAGGATAAACTTTTCCAGTTGGATTGTTTGGAGAATTTAAAATTATCATTTTTAGGTCGTCTGCTTTATTTTTGAGGTCAACCAAATCAGGCTTGAATGATTTGTCTGTCTTTAACCAAACTGGCTCACCACCTGCTAGTTTGACGTTTGGAACGTAGGAGACCCACGAAGGATCGAATATGCCAGCTTTATCTCCCTCCTGTAAAACGGTCTGGCATGTTAAAAATATTGAGAATTTTCCACCTGGGGTAACTACTATATCTTCCTTCCCTGATTTTATTCCGTTTTCATTTCTTAATTTATCCTCTATGGCTTTTCTTAGGGATGAAAACCCTGTTCCCGGGGTATAATTTGTTTTTCCGTCTTTAAGCGCCTTAATAGCCGATTTTTTGATTATTTTTGGAGTGTCAAAATCAGGTTCACCTACGGAAAGAGAAATTACAGTTTTTCCCTTTCTTCGCATCTCTTTTATCATGTCGGAAACTTTCAGGGTTGCTGAGGGTTCGATTTCTTTTGCACGCCTGCTTATCATAATTTATCTCTCTTTGATAGGAATATACTTCTTATCTTCTTCCCCACTATATTCCTGAATTGGCCTTATTAGTGTGTTTTTTTCATACTGATCCATTAGATGCGTAGTCCATCCAGCTATTCTACTCATCGCGAATATCGGTATAAAAAAATCGTCTGGGATTCCTAGATTGGCATATACTGTAGCGGCATAGAAATCCACATTTGGATCTAGTCCCTTTTTATTTCGAACGGCCTCTTCAAGTTGTTCTGCTATTTCGCACCAGCCATTTCTTCTTTCATTCTCTAAGTTTTGAACAGTCTCTTTTAGGATTCTTGCTCGGGGGTCCATGGTTTCGTAAACTCTGTGTCCGAATCCGGGGATTATCTTATCATCTTCCAGTTGCTTTTCAACCCATTCCTCAGGTTTCAAATCATTCTTCCTAATTTCTCTTAACATCTCCATTACTGCTTGACTAGCACCACCATGTAATGGACCCATCAGTGTCCCAGTTGCTGAAATAACTCCTGCATACATATCGGATTTGGTGGAAGCTGCTATTCTGGAGGAGTAAGTTGAGGCATTTAACGTATGTTCAGCGTGTAAAATCAGATCCATGTCCAATAATTCGGCGTCCTCGGGAGTAGGTTCTTTTCCCTTCAACATATACAGAAAATTTGCCGCATGACCAAGATCGTTCCTTGGATGTATGAGCCTTTTCCCTTCTCGCAATCTGTAAGTATATGCAATAATAGTTGGGAGCATTGCCAAAATTTCCTTGCTTTTCCTAAGATTTTCTTCAGAGTTAATATTGTGTAGTTTTGGATCAAGTGAACCACAATAGGAAATCGCTGTTCTTAGCACGACCATGGGGTGTGTAATATCGGGTAGGCTAGTGAGTAGACCGATCACTTCCGGGGGTATCCTTCTTCTCTCAACTAGATCGCCCGAAAATTCCTCCAATTCTTCTTTTGTTGGTAGTTCACCTTTGAATAACAGATAGGTGGTTTCCTCAAAGTTAGATTTCTCTGCAAGGTCTTCTATTGAATATCCTCTATATTCCAATTTACCTTCTTTTCCATTGACCTGGGAAATATCCGTGGATAGTGCAACAACATTCCGCATACCTTCTTTTACCAATTTTTCACCGCCTTTGGTTTTCCTTCCTATTAATTTCCTTTTCACTCATATGATTATTCCTTTTATCCTTTTCCTAAAAGTTAACTGAGAATATTTAAATATTACTCTTTGGAAAGTAATTATTTAATAATATTTACTAAATGTTAAAATAAATGATTTCTGTCTAGTAATTCTATTGGAACGTTTGAGTGAAATTGCCTTACAAAGTTTCATATGGAATTATTTTGTTAGATACGGGTAACCTTACTTTTAAATCTGTTGAAGTGCGTTAGAAAGTAGTTTAATTTTTGTATTGGGACTATAGGTACTTTTTGATAAAGCTCAATAGGACTCTCCCCGCTAGTGACGATCATTGGATATCTATTTTTCAAGTTCATTTTCTTGACTCTTTCGATTTGTTTTTCAGCTGCTCTTTTTAATCCATGCTTTATTCTTCTTTTATTATCCCATTTCTTACAATCGGCTAGTATAGTGCTATGTTCCTTTTGGGCGATTACATCGTATTGGTGTTTAGTTGTTTCGTAGCAAATTACCTTGTTTACCTCCACTCTGTAATTATGGAATTCAAAAATTTTTCCTACAAACACTTCAAAATCTTGCCAGCTCATGTCTTCTAATGAATTAAGCAACTGTTCGTGGTTTTTAATATTATTTGGTTTCATGTTTTCAGTTTCTTGAGATTATATAATTCGCATTTAGTGCTCGTTCTCTAATGTGTAAGTGATTGATTTGAGGTTAAATTTTTTCTGTTTGATAGGATAAACTTTAGAGGGGCCCGCAAGAAATCCACTTGAATAGAGGTGATTAATAATTAGAAGGACCTCATTAGAAAACCAGAGAGCAGCTCTTTTTGTTGATGTACAGAATATGTACTATTCGGCAAAAAATCTTTATAAAGGAAAAGTAGATTATTCTGCTCTTTTTAAAGTGGCAAAGGATGGCAGAAGACTGATCAGAGCTATTGCTTATGTTGTGGAGTCCCATGCACCCGAAGAGGAGGAATTCTTTGAAGTTCTAGAAGAGATAGGATTTCAAGTTCGTAGGAAAGAATTGAGAGAATTTTACGACGGTAAAAAGAAGGGTGATTGGGACATGGGCATGGCTATAGACTCGATTCGCTTATCGGAAAAAATAGATGTAGCAGTGATTGTTACCGGCGATGGGGATTTTAAATCTCTAGTACAATTCCTTAAAGCTGAGGGTATTCAGGTAGAGGTAATTTCGTTTGGAAAATCTACCTCAGAGGAGCTAGTTAAAGAAGCAGATGTTTTTTTGAACATGGATAAGAAAAAGGATATGTATCTAATGTGATAATGATAATCTCTTGTTTATTCAGTAAAGTCAGTGACAAAGGAAAAGCATTTATGCACGTTAAAAGACTTTACTTAAATGTTTGAAAATGGTAAATTATTCCTTTTTGACCGAAAAATCAAAGGAAGGCGCTCTCTTAGACTTAAAAGCTGATATAGTAAGAGTTCTGATTAAGAATAATGGGACTTCTTGGGAAACAGATCTTGTCCAGGACTTAAAGTCCTTTAGGGAATTGACTGATAGAAGCCGAGAAATAGAGAAAACCGAAGTTAAGAATGCTTTGGATGAGTTGAGCGAAAGTAATCTTTTGAGAATAGAGGATAGACTAAGGGCCTCGAGGAGCGGTTCAAAGGAAGACTCGCTAATAAATCTCGAGGATTTAGAAGACGCTCGAACTACTTTTTCCAATGATGATAAATTGAGAGAATACGATAAAGCGATATCTGAAATATATTTCGAGGGAAACTGAAGAAAACCATTTCTAATTGGATCTCTGTAATAAGAATATAAATACTAATAGACGCGAATACGGGACTATCGTCCAGAGACGAGACCGCCAAAGAATTCCACGACCTAGGTTAAGAAAAATGGAAAAAAGAGCACGATTACGGCAAAAGATGGAGAGTAGAAGGATTCTTCTCCGCCGTCAAAAGATGCTTCGGCGAAACAGTCAGAGCAGCGAGTCCAGAAGGAATAGTGAAAGAAGTCGAGAGAAAATTTATGCTCTACAACCTAATGACAAGCTTTAGAACGAAAACGAAGGCGGCGAGTCACCGGGTGACAAAGCAGAAGGATTTATCTTTATCCGGAGTTGTTAAACAAAGCAACTCAACCTTTAATTTTAAAAGGGGAAAGTCGCGGAAAAATAGAATAGATAAAAAGCAGAGGGTTTTAGGTAAAGAAATGATTGAAGTAAAGTAACACGTGATAGCTATGAAGATACATACTATAGGCGGATACGAGAAAGTTGGAGGAAATATGACAGCTGTGGATGTTGATGATCGGATAGTTATCTTTGACATGGGGGCTGATATAGAAAAAACTAAGCAAAGTGGAAAAAATTGGGGAACGATCACTCGAAAGGAAGCGATTAAAATGGAAGCGATTCCTGATGATTCAGAGTTAAAGCAGAAAAAGAATGAAGTCGTGGCGATTGTTGTAGGACATGGACATCAAGATCATTGTTTAGGAATCCCAAAGTTGGCGGACGATTATGATTGCCCAATAATAGCTACCCCGTACACTATTAGCACCATTAGAAGGATTGTTGAAAACGATGTGGAAAAGGTAAATAACGAATTAGTTGCGTTGAATCCGGGCGAAACGTATGAAATTGCTTCTGATTTGGAATTGGAGTTTGTCCCGATAACCCATAGTATCCCTCAAACGGTTATACCTGTTCTAAAAACTGGAGAGGGTTTGCTTGTATATTCGCTTGATTTTAAGATAGATGACGAACCTACTTTAGGCGACCCGTTTGATGAGATAAAATTTAATGAGCTTAGGAGAGAAGGAATCAGAGCTCTAATAGTGGATTGTACTAGAGTGGATGAGCCTGGCGTGACTAGCTCCGAATCGCAAGTTAGAGACGATCTTGAGAGAGTCTTGGATAAGACCTATAATGAAGAGACAGGGGCCATGATTACGACCTTTTCATCACACATAGCTCGAATTAAAAATATTATTGCGGCAAATCAGGGAAGAAGGAAAATTGCTGCTTTGGGTAGGTCTTTAAAGGAGTACTTGACTGATGCTGAGGAACATGGGCTTATTGATTTGTCAGATATAAAAATAACTAAAAATCATTTTGAGATAGAAAGGCTTCTATCAAAAGCGTCAAAGAATAAATCAGAATACCTTCTTCTTGTGACAGGTTCTCAGGGTGAGCCTAATGCGATTCTTTCCAGGATTTCAAGAGATGAGTATCCTTATAATCTGGAGGCCGGTGAGGTCGTCATATTTTCGAGTTCCATAATTCCCACTTCTACTGATGTCTTTAATAACTCTCTTTTGAAGAGGAGACTTCAAAAGAAAGGGGTTAAGATTGAAAATGATGTTCACTCTCATGGTCACGGTAGGCGGATGGATCATTTAAGATTATTTAGAATATTAGATCCTGAAACCGTTATACCGGCTCACGGTGGGAAAAATAAGCAAAGTTCCTGTGCTGAGTTAGCAAGAGAGGAAAATATAGATTCCGTTTTAGTTTCAAAGAATAAAGAGACAATTTTCCTGGATTAGTAATATTAGTAAAAATAACGACTTGAAATTAATTTATTTTTATTCTGAGATTTTTAATCCATATTTTAGTATTGATTATCTTCAATTCCACTCTAAGATAGATCGAGGAATTGTTTGTTTAAAAAAAGAAAAAGAAGATACATCGGTTTCTACCGATGTCTAATTTGGTTATTCATATCTAGGAATCCCTTACATTCCTGGCATTCCACCGGGCATTCCGCCGGGGGCTCCACCAGGTCCGCCTGCGCCTCCGGCAGGCATTTCTTCTTGTTTGGCGGCAATCACATCATCTACTCTGAGAATCATGGTAGCGGCTTCACTTCCCGAAGAAACGGCTTGTTTCTTGATAGTAATTGGTTCAATAACTCCCTCTTTCACCATGTCTTTGACTTCTCCATCATATACATCGAGACCGTATTTGTTTCCGTCGTCACCATGCTTGGATCGAAGTTCTACAATAGCATCGATGGGGTCCATACCTGCGTTTTCGGCCAGAGCACGCGTTATAGATTCTATGGCGTCTGCAAATGCCCTAACGGCTAATGCTTCCTTTCCACCAACTTTGTCTGCATATTCACCTAGCTTCATTGACAGTTCTATTTCTGCGGCTCCACCGCCTGGGATCATCTTTTCGCTTTCTATAGCTTCTCCAACCACGTTAATCGCATCTTTTAGACTTCTCTCGGCCTCGTCGACAATGTGTTCAGTGCCACCACGTACGAGGATGCTTACTGCCTTCGGATTCTCGCAGTCCTCAATGAAAGTCATTTCATCTCCGGCAACCTTTCTTTCTTCGACTATCCCTGCCTTCCCAAGATCCTCTGACGATATGTCCTTAATGTTTGTTACTATGGTTCCTCCTGTGGCTCGGGCTAGTTTATCCATATCTGAGGATTTTGCCCGTCTAATTGCTAGAATTCCCTCCTTGGCCATATAATGTTGGGCTATATCATCAATACCTTTCTGGCAAATCACGACGTTGGCGCCAGCTTCCTTCACCTTCTGAACCATATCTTTAAGTTCCTTCTCTTCGTGATCAAGGAATTGTTGTAGCTGTTCAGGATCGCTTACCGTAACTTCACTGTCTGTTTCCGTTTCACCAACTTCCATTGGTGTATTAAGCAGTGCGATTTTAGCTCCCTCAACTCTGCTTGGCATATTTGAATGTACCTTGTCTTTGTCCAAGACGAGGCCATCCACCATTTTACTGTCTCTAACGCTACCTCCGACTCTTGTTTCTAATGTAATGTTGTCCAAATCAACAAGTTTACCGTCTGTTTCATCTACGACCTGTTTAGCGGCCTTTACTGCTAATTCGGATAGGACTTCTATATCGGATTCCACCTTCTTTCCTGTCATTGAAGTCTTTGCAATTTGCTTGAGTTTTTCATCGTCGTCTATTGAGATGTCTATTGCCATGTTATCCAGTATTTCTCTTGCTTTGTTTGCTGCCATAGAGTAACCAGACGCCACTATCGAGGGATGAATGTCCTTGTCCAGTAAGTCCTTAGCTGCGTCAAGAAGTTCGGCGGCAAAAACGACTGCTGTTGTGGTTCCATCTCCTACTTCGTCCTCCTGAGTCTCCGATACTTCGATTATCATCTTTGCTCCTGGATGTTCAATATCCATTTCCTCCAGGATAGTAGCTCCATCGTTAGTGATGACTATATCACCGATGCTACCAACTAGCATTTTGTCCATACCTCTTGGACCAAGTGTGGAGCGCACCGTATCACCAATTACTCTGGCTGCGCGGATATTCGATTCTTGGGCATCTTTTCCTTTTTGTCTGTCTGTGTCTTCTGAGAGCACCAAAATTGGTTGACCTTGTGTATTTTGCATTTTATTTCACCTCCTATTGAGTTGATTTGAAGCTAATTTGGTTAACTCGTCTCAATAGAACAAATTATCTTCACTTAAAGGTTTTATCTACAGAAAAGATCTTTAGGCCGTTCGGTGGTAAATTAGCTTGAGAAGTTCTTTTTCAGTTTAATTTTTCAAAATTTTTCTAACTATCTCGCGGATCCCGGTTTTGGAGCAGGTATATTTGTTTCTTATTTTTTTGCCTTGTAGATTTTTCAGACCCCAGTGTGGATCCCATCCAGTGAGTTTGGTAAGCTTGTCCATTGCTTCTAAACCCTTCTTCTTTCTACCATCTTCCAGTGCTTTCAGAACTGCTGGAGCGAACTTGAATGGGTGAGCGGTGGATGCTATAATAGTAGTTCTTTTGTTTTTGGCTTTTCTATGGTATTTTTCGAAACATTTGACCCCCACTGCGGTATGGGGGTCTAGGAGGTAGTTTCTTTTCTGATAAATTTTTGAAATTGTCTCTAGAGTTTCTTCCTCAGTAGCGAATTCTCCATGGATTATTTTACTCATTTTTTCTTTGTCCGAACTTTTTACCGTGAACTTGTTGTTTTTTTCTAAAGAGGAATACCAAGAATTAATTTTATTTGAATCATTACCCGAAACGTGGAAAAGAAATCTCTCCAGATTTGAAGAAATTAAGATGTCCATTGCGGGGCTGATTGTATGTTTCAGCTTCCGATCTGTGTCATATAGACCAGTTCTGATGAAGTCTGTGAGGACATTGTTTTCGTTCGAAGCACAAATAAGTTTATTAATAGGAAGACCCATTTCCTTCGCGTAATACGCGGAAAGAATGTTTCCGAAGTTCCCGGTTGGAACTACAATGTCTATTTTTTCTCCTTTTTCAATCTTCTCATTTTTGGTAAGTTTAAGATATGAAAAAAACCAATAAACGATTTGCGGCACAAGACGCCCCCAATTAATAGAATTTGCGGAAGAAAAGTTCTGGTGAAATTCACTTTTAAACTCTTTATCGGAAAAAATTTCCTTAACACCGCGCTGGCAGTCATCAAAACTGCCTTCTAACGCAACTGAAGCTGTATTCTCGCCTTTTGTTGTGGTCATCTGAAGTTCCTGAATTTCACTTACTCCTCCTTCTGGATAAAAAACGATTATGTAAATGTCATCAACATTTTTGAATCCCTCGAGAGCGGCTTTACCTGTATCTCCGGATGTAGCGACGAGTATAGCTGTTTCATTGTCCAGGGATTTAGACAGAAGCTTTGGCATAAATTGTAGAGGTATGTCCTTAAATGCCCCGGTTGGTCCATGCCATAGCTCGAGTAGATGTGTTCTGTCCCCCATTCTTTTAAGTGATACGACATTTTCAATATCAAAATTGTCCCGGTATGAGGAGTTAATTACCTCATTTAAGGTGGATTTTGAAAAATCTTGCAAAAACTTATTGAGTATTTCAAGGGCGAGAGTACGATAATCATCAGTCTTGGGCTTATAAAGCTTGTTCATCTCAATTTCAGGAATTTTTTCAGGAACAAATAAACCTCCGTTTGGCACCATTCCTAATTTGATTGCCTTGGAGGCCGATACCTTCTCGTAATTCCCTCGCGTGCTAATATATTCAAGCATATTTTACCAACTCATGGATTTAATTCTCTAAGTATATTTATTGTCCTATTATTTCAACTTATTATCTACTATTGCTGCACAGATAAAATTTTTAGTATTTAGGTGATTGTTTTTAATAATTTTAAAACAAATTCTTTTTGGAAGTTTGTTATGAAAATTCTCTTGGTTGACGATAACAAAACCTTACTTGATCAAGCGAAGCTTTTTTTGGAAAGGGAAGACGAATGCCTCGAGGTTGACACCGTTTCTTCCCCTCAAAAAGCGCTTGAACTTGTTGAGAAAGGAGACTACTCGGCTGTCATATCAGATTATCAGATGCCTGAAATGAACGGTCTTGAGTTAATTCAGTCAATTAAGAAAAAGAAGGATAAGCGTATTCCTTTTATCATTTTTACTGGAAAGGGTCGGGAAGAGGTTGCTATGAAGGCAGTAAATATTGGCGTGGATCATTACATTCAGAAAGGTGGAGATCCAAAGTCTCAATATACTGTGCTTGCGAATATGATAAAAAAATGTGGAGAGAGATATCAATCCAAACGAGAACTTAGGGAGAGTGAGCGACGATATAAGACGGTCTTTGAAAACACAGGAAGTGGTACATTAATCCTAGAGGATGATGGGAGAATATCTATGGTGAATAAAAGAGCAATTGACCTGATTGGCTTGGAAAAGGATGAAGTCGTAGGTGAGAGGTGGCAGGATTTATTAAAAGAGGAGGACGTCAAGGCGTTGAGCAAGTTGTTTAGGCTGGCTAGGGAGAATAGAAACTCACGAAGTATCGAAAATGAAGTTTCCTTTTTGGATGAGAATGGAGAGGAGAGATATTTTCTTCTTTCAGTAAGTGCTATTCCGGATTCCAGTAAGCTTGTTATTTCTTTTATTGACATAACAGAAAGGAAGAAGGCAGAGCGGGAGTTGAAGAAAGAAAAAAATTTACTTAATAGCATGTTCGAGAACTTTCCAGCATCTATTTATGTCAAAAATGAAGCAGGAGAGCACATTAAAGTTAGCAGTAAACTTAGAGAAAATTTAGAGAAAAGGGGGATTGATAAGATAATAGGAAAAACAGATAGAGAAATATACTCCAAGGTGGGGGGGAGTTTCGATGAGGACTTTAAAATTATGGAGACTGAAGAACCAGTAATTAGGGATTTGAGATATAATCAGAGTAATGATTCCTATTATCTGACTTCTAAGGCACCCTATTATGACTCGGATGGAAATGTGGCGGGCATAGTAGGCATGACTTTGGACGTGACGGAGAGGGAGAAGGCTAAGCAAAAACTTGAGCGAGAAAGCCACTTGCTTAACTCTTTACTTGAAAATATTCCTGATTCAGTTTATTTCAAGGACAGTGAGAATAGATTCATTAGAGTAAGCAGAGCAAAAGCTAAACATATAGGCGTTTCGCCAGAGAATGTCAAAGGAAAGAAGGACTTGGATTTTTATCCTGAAGAAGAAGCTAAGAAAATGATGGAAGATGATAAGAGGGTTATGGAAACCGGTGATTCAATCCGGAAGAGAGAAAGAGTAACGAGGCATAACGGGGAGAAAGTCTTGGTTTCTGTAAGGAAAGTACCTATGTACAAGGACGGAGATATTGTGGGCACTTTAGGAATATCTAGGGAAATTAATGAGTATAATTCGAAAAATTAAAATTGATTGTGTTTTTTTTCTTAATGGTGGTAGAATAGTTAGTTTCGAGTGGTTTGGGCAGGCGTGTTTTGAAATTTCGGATTCAATTACAATAGTAACTGATCCACATGATGGAGGGTCTGTTGGATTGGAACAACCAAGATGTAGCGGTGATGTTGTCACTATTTCCCATTACCATTTTGATCATTCGAACGGTAAAGATCTAGTAAGTGATGAGGGTACGTTATTTATTGATGATATAGGGAAACGGAAGATAAATGGACTGGAGATCCATGGAATTTCTAGCTATCACGATAAATCGGAGGGTAGAAAGAGGGGAGAAAATATTATCTTTATTTTTGAACTCGATGAAATGAAGATATGTCATCTTGGGGATCTAGGTCATAAGCTGGCTGAGAAAAAAATTGATGATCTGGGTAATATTGACGTCTTGTTAATACCGGTGGGTGGGAACTACACGATTAACGCAAGGGAGGCAGTTGAGGTCGTGAAGGATTTGAATCCTTCGGTTGTCATACCTATGCACTATAGGGTCCCTGGATTAGAAGTGGAAATATCAGACGATAGTGAGTTTCTTGAGCTAGCTAGAGATAACGGTTGGAGTATTGAGAGGAAAGAACAGGCTTCATTATCTCGTTTCGAAAAGGGCATTAAAATAATCAAATTAGATTGCAAAACTAGCTAATTTTTGGTAGAGATTAATTAGATGAGAAGACAAATTAATACCCATCATGCCTTATTGGAATATTCACAAGAAATGGGCTAAGAGATTTTTGGGAAAGGACTCTGAAAATCCATCTCTGATATCATTTCCAAGAGATAAAGATTTCATATTAAGGGGTCACGATTTTAATAGGAGGCCGTGGCGGAATAAAGAAAATAGAACCATTGCTTTCAATGTATTCGGTAGAAGGGGCCTTAGACTTATGGATCTTCATTATTGTCTCGATCTTTTGAAGGAGGAATCAAATCCTAAAATTGTAAAGCAAAGGTGGAGCATGATAAATTCTACTAGACGAGAAATTTTTTTTAGGGATCTTTATCCAAGTCCTAGAAGTTTTGCCAAAATACTTGCTGGAAAAATTGAGCCGTTGGAAATAGATAGAAGTGTATTTAAATTTGTAATCGTCAATTTCAGAGAGATACTTTACGATGTTATATCTGAACACGGGATTGATCCAGAGAGCATTCGTGAATGGAGAGATGAGACCTTTAATGAAATTATAGGAGAACTTGAGGCGCTTAGCAGTGAAACTGGATAATTTCTGACTATTGATGAAAATTTGTATGCTTATAAAAATAAAAATATTAAAATGGAAAGCGTAAAAATCTACTGAATTTAAATCTGGAGCTTTGTCCGTTTATTTTCAATTCTCTTTTCAATTCCATCCGCGATTTGCTTGGGGTCGTCACCTACAGCCAACTTACCTCCTGTAAGTTCCTCGACATCTTCTGTCAAAAGCTTAACGACGTTTTCGCTCCCGGTCACTGGTGGGGTCGGTGAAACATGAGTATATATCCCGTACCCGATTGCCGCTATGGCTGCTATTGTCGCCTTTTGCTCCATATACTCAGGGGCCGATACGGCGATTGGCAAATCGGTTGGATCCACGCCAATGTAGTTTGCTAAGTCACTTACCAAGTTTATTAACCTACCTGAATCTGTGCACGTCCCAAAGCTCAAAACTGGCGGAATGCTTAACTTTTCGCAAACTGATTTTAGTTTCCTGCCAGCTTTTTCCTGAGCGTCTAGGCTGGTTAGACCACCAACTTGGAGACCAGCGTTTCCACAACCGGCACTTAGTACTAAAATATCTCGCTTGATCAACTCTTCAGCTAGATTTATGGTGTTTTGATCCTGGGGCCCATTTTTCAGAGTTGTACAACTAATTATTGCACCGATGCCTTTGATATTTCCTTCAGTTATATTTTCGACCAGCGGCTCGAGAGAACCACCCAATAAGTTGACAAGTGATTTTGGTGAAAAGCCAGTTTCTATTTTCTGTTTATAATCTGGTACCTGTGTTTCTTCTCCCTGTCTCTCGTTAAAGTTCTCGATAGCTCTATTTATTATTTCCATAGCCTGTTTCTCGGCCTTTTCTGGCTTATAATTTAGGTCGTGTTTTACTCCAGGAATATTTACAAGCTTAGTTATTGGAATTATTTTAGAGTTGTATTTTTCGGCGTACTCTCCCGCGGTAGGTACAGTACAGTTCATGTCAGCAACGAACGCGTCAACTACTCCCGTTGCGAGTACATATTCCTCATTTAGCCAGTTCCCTGTTAGTCCAACAAAAACATCATCTATTTCGAATCTCTGTAGGAGCTCTTGTCCTGTCTCAATTGATCCTACAATCCTAACTCCTTTAGCTCCATTTTCTTTGGCCTTTTCCTGAACCTCGCCTCTTCTTGCAACTTTGATCAGGGCTGCTCCCATGAATGGTTCATGACCATTGGGCAAAATATTGACATAGTCTGGATCCAGAATACCCATATCAACTTCGGCCGTGTGTGGCTCGGCGGCTCCAAAAAGGATATCCTGAATCTCCTCCAGTAACGTGAGAGATCCATAGGCCGTTGACAAACCCATTCTTAGGGTCTTTAGTGCCATGCTCTCGTAATCACTATCCACGTTAGTCATTACGCTGGTTTGGACATCCATCATT
>JBKHIS010000016.1:0-18478 GCA_046538535.1 Hadesarchaea archaeon
CAGTCAACCACCCGAACATGTATCTAGAAAAGACGTACTCTCTCGTAGGGCCCAGAACGATGAGATCATAATCGCTGGAGATGTCAATTAGAGTATCGGGCACCTCTTTGCCCTCAATTATCTTAGTCCCCACATCGACTCCATTTTCCTTCATAAATTCCCTTGGACCCTCGAATATATCCTCCACCTCCTCTTCGGAACGACCTTCAAGAAGAACGTGGCCAAGGGTGCATTCAGCACCAGTACTCTCAATGAGCTGAAGTATTAAGGAGAGCCTCTTACTATAATCGTAATCTTTATAGGCAACCGGCAGAAGTATCTTTTCCATACCTTCTATTTTGGTTCCTTGATTCTGAAAAACTGCTACGTCCCTATCTGAGTGTGAGAGCACCTTTTCAACGGGAGTCTGCCTCAAGGATCTAAATGTTATTTTTCCACCCCAGCCCATTAAAATCACGTCAGAATCATCCTCTTCAGCCTGTTCCACTATTCCCTTCCAAGTAGAATCACTATAACGGATTTCCGTATCTATACGAATTTTTCGGCTTGTAATCCTGTCTTCGTATTTTTCTATTACTTGAGAGGATTCCCGCCAATCGGATTGCATCTCCATGAAGTCATCTTCTCTTATTACAGTCAGAAAAGTTATTTTCCCACGTCCAACCATAGTTTGAGCAAATTCCGCTATCCTATTAACATCGTTCGGGTGCCGAACGGGAACCAAGATGTTTCTGTATTCCTGGATCTCAGGCAAACTAGTCCTCCTCCATCATCTTATAAATTTCCAAGTTCAGGTTCAATACATTTACCCTCTTCGTCCCGTAAATTCCCAGTAATTTATCCTCGGAATACTTCTCCACCAGAGATTCCAGCTTCTCCTCAGGTATATTCGATTCGCTGGAAACTCTCGGAATTTGGAACATTGCCGAACGAACGGTTATATGCGGATCGAGGGCAGAGCCCGATTCAGTGACGAAATCCGATGGAACTGTTATAGGAAAGCCGTAATAGTTGGAGATGTTCTCCAAATCGTCTTCCACTCTACTTTCCAAACCAGAGTTCTCCACAGGTCCTAAATTCTGACTACCGGATCGAAGGGCATCATAACCAATGGAGGAAGGCCTACTATGGAAGTATTCGGGTCCATTAAATTCCTGTCCGATTAACTCCGATCCAACTACCTTCCCATCCTCCCTAACAAGACTTCCCTCCGCTTCACCACTCCATATGGCCTGTCCAATCATGCCTATAATCCCTGAATACGCCAAGCTAAAAACCACCAAGGCCAATAACAAAAGTCTTATGGACACGGATAAATCTTTTAATTTATTCTTCATCAGAACACCCCTATCATATTTAGTAATACATCTATTGCTTTTATTGATACGAACGGTGCTATCAGACCCGCTCCCCCATATATCAACAGATTTTTTCTGAGCAACTTAGATGCAGATTCTGCCTTGTATTCCACGCCCCTCATAGCTATGGGTATCAAAAAGGGTATAATCAAAGCATTGTATATGAGAGAGGCAATTATTGCGCTTTGTGGAGAAGTGAGATTCAGTACGTTCATCTTGTTCAATGCTGGAATTCCTGCTCCAAAGATGGCCGGTACCAAAGCAAAGTACCGAGAAAGATCATTAGCGATGCTAAACGTAGTCAAAGATCCTCTCGTCATGAGGAGCTTTTTGCCAATAGCCACTACTTCAATAAGCTTTGTAGGATCAGAGTCCAGATCCACCATATTACCCGCCTCCTTTGCTGCGTTAGTTCCCGCCTGCATAGCCAAGCCAACGTCTGCCTTAGCTAATGCCGGCGCGTCATTGGTTCCGTCACCCGTCATTCCGACCAACTTTCCATTTCCACGAATTTTCTCCACAAGCTCTATTTTCTCCGCTGGCTTGAACTCAGCGTAGTACTCATCAATGCCCACCTTCTCGGCCACCGCCTTAGCAGTTCTCTCGTTATCACCCGTTGCCATTATGGTCTCAACACCCATACTCTGAAGATCCTTTATACGTTCCTCAATACCCGGCTTAAGTTCGTCCTGCAGATTTATCAGACCCACTATCGAGCCATCAACTGAAACAGCCAGTGGCGTTCCTCCTCCATCCGATATTTTATTAGCTTCTTCCTCCGTCCCAGATGGAACATCGTTGGAATTTTCAACGACAGCATCCACAGCACCCTTTCTAATCTCGGTTCCGTCCGGCATGTCAATTCCACTCATTTTAGTCTTTGCCGAAAACTCCATGAAATTCTCCTCTTTCAAAGAGCTATCGTCAACATCCACCCCTATCTTTTCAGCTAATCTCGATATGGATCTCCCTTCGGGTGTCTCATCAAAGTATGAGGCCTTGAAGCTCGCCGAAACTATCTCGGATTCATCGTGATCTCCCAAGGATACAAAATCTTCAGCGGTTCTTTCGCCCGTCGTGACCGTACCCGTCTTGTCCAAAATTAACGCGTCCAAGTCACCAGCGGATTCAACTGCTTTACCTGACTTTGCTATAACATTGTCCTCTGTAACGTTCGTCATTCCAGCTATACGAATAGTTGCAAGTAAAGCCCCAATAGTAGTTGGCATCAGACCCACAAGAAGTGCAATCAAATTAGCTATGTCCACGTTCATATCCACATACTGGCCAAAATATTTCATCGTCGAAACCGCTATCAAGTATACAAACGTAAAACTAGCCAGCAATAGTGTCATCGAAATTTCATTAGGGGTCTTTTCCCTGCTCGCCGATTCAACAAGCCCTATCATCCTATCGAGGAAGGATTCTCCAGGCTCCGCCGTCACCTCAATTTTAAGGCGATCGCTAAGAACTTCAGTTCCTTCCGTGACCGAATTTCTATCCCCTCCACTCTCTCTTATCACAGGTTCCGACTCTCCAGTAACTGCCGATTCATCTACTGAAGCGCTGCCCTCCAAAACCGTGCCATCACGGGGAATGACATCTCCCTCCTCTACGAACGTCACATCACCTTTAGAAAGTTCTTCACCGTTGATCTCTTCATAATCATCGTCCGTTATTTCGTCCAGCTCGACATCGTTGATGAGCTTCTTCCCCACAGTCTCCGTCTTCAACTCCCTCAAACTCTCAGCGTGGGCCTCTCCCTCCAGTTCCGCCAGAGACTCCGCGTAGTTTGCAAACAAAACAGTGAAAAGCAAAATTCCCGTTATAAAACCGTAATACCACTGGGCTTCTTGACCATGGAAAAATTGAGGATAAATTGTCAATACAAGAGTGAGAATCATCCCTATTTCTACCACAAACATTACAGGATTCTTTATCAGATATCGGGGATCCATTTTCACAACGGAATCCCTAATTGCATCCAGCTGCTTATCCCACTCTACCATTTCTACCACGCCCCCTCCAAAAACTCACCAAGCGGCCCAACAGAAAGCGAAGGCATGAAAATAAGAGCACCTATTACCACCATAACTCCAACGAATAATATAAGAAATGCTACGCTTTCCACGTTCAACGTACCTTCAGTTTCCGGTCTAATCTTCTTTTCAGCGAGCGAACCAGCTATAGCAATCTGACCTACTATGGGAAGGTAACGCCCCAAAATAATCTGAATGCCATTCGTCAAGTTGAAGAAAGGTGTGTTATCTGCCAAGCCCTCAAAACCACTGCCATTGTTGGCCGAAGCCGAAAACATTTCATACAAAATTTCTGCAAAGCCCCTAAATCCCGGATTGTTTATAGCCTCCTTACCAAAATCTGTAGCCACAGCGAGAGAGGTCGGAATCAAGACCAAAGCTGGTAGAAGAAGGATTACAAGAGCCGCTATTCTAATCTCCATCCATTCAATTGACTTACCCACATACTGAGGTGCTCGCCCAATCATCAAACCCCCTATGAAAACCGCGATGAAAAGAAAAGTCATAAGATTAAGAAGTCCCACTCCGAGGCCGTTAAAAAGGCAGTTCATGCTCATGCCAAAAAACAGGGGTAAGCTACCTTGAGCAGTAAAGCTATTGTGCATACTATTCACAGCACCATTAGTAGTCGAAGTCGTGGAAACCCCCCAGAGCGCACTCAGAGTTGGACCGAACCGGACTTCTTTTCCCTCCATATTGCCTGCCCACTGATCGACCCCAGCATCAGCGATTTCCACATCTACAGAAGGATTAGGTTGGGCCTCTCCAAAAACTCCAAGCGCCAGGAGCCCAAAGAATAGGAGGAAGAACGCCCCGATCAAGACCGCTGCGTGCCACCTCTTTCCGATCCAAACGCCAAAAGCATATATCACAGAGATGGGGGCGGCTAACAGAAACAGATTAAGGATAAGATTGGACAAGATCGTTGGATTTTCAAACGGGTGCGCAGCGTTTGCTGCAAAATACCCTCCCCCGTTCGTTCCAAATATTTTAATCGATTCCACTCCTGCCACAGGACCAACTCGAATATTCTGTTCACCAGCTGTCAAAGTCTCAGCTGTAACCTCCCCACCCCAAGTTTGAGGAACCCCTTGAGAAACCAAAAATATCCCTAGTATAAGAGCTATCGGAAGAAGAAATCTCACCGTTCCCCTAATGAGATTTTCATAAAAATTGCCCAAGTTATCGTTCTCCTCGTTCAGAATACCTCGTGAAAAAGCCACGGCAAGGCTCAACCCCGTTCCCGCGGACATGAACATGGCAAGTAACACGCCGAACAACTGACTGAAGTACGAAAGGCTTTCTCCCGCATAATGCTGCTGATTCGTATTAGTAACGAAAGTAGAAGCCGTATGGAAAGCCTGATCCCAACTCATTCCAGAAAGGCTCAGAGGATTAAGAGGGAGACTTCCTTGAAATTTGAATATAAGTATTAAAAAAAGAAATAAAATTCCATTGAACACAAACACGGAAAAAAGATATTTCCGCCAATTCATGCCTTCATCGGTGTCAAGACCAATAATTCGATAAATAAAGTTCTCGATAGGTTCGAAGACCCTATCCAGCCCCTTCATCCAGTCAAGCCAGCTTGGCAAGATACCCTCCGAATTAACCTGTTCTCGGAATATCCAGGCCAGATATTCTCCTAAAACATAAATCAAGATCACGAGAACTCCCAAAAAAAGAGATAGTTGAGATAAAGTTTCCAACATCTAATTCCTCCGTTTAAAACTTTGTAGGATTAAATAAAACATAAGTCAAATACCCTATCAAAACAATCACAACAACGAGATAAACGAAATCCCCCAACTGACCTATTTCCATCATTCTAAATTTACACCATTAATCTAACATTTTCATTAGTACATAAATACTATCTATTAGTAAAAGATTTGAATTAACTTATTAATTTTTTCTTAAATCAGTCGAGATTCTTTACTTTTTTTAAATAGTGACTTATAAACGGAATAATGAATCAGCAAATGAGAGGTAAACGTTTTTTATTTTGAGGGAACTAAAACCTAAGAGGAAAAGGAGGGTATAATTCAAATGTCCAGCCGGCTCGACGAAATAGATAAAAGGATTATCTACAGGCTATCCCAAAACTCCAGAGACACCACTGCCTCAGAAATTTCCGACGAAATGAACGTTTCAGCAGGAACAGTGCGAAACAGGATAAAACAGCTAGAAAAAAGAGGAATCATCAGAGGTTATCATGCCAACGTGGACTACGAAAGGGTCGAGAACAAACTGATTAACCTTTTCGAGTGCACCTCCCCCATCCAAAACCACGGAAAATTAGTAAGAAGCGTGCTTAAAATCCCAGGCGTGGTTAACGTAAGGGTAATAATGGCCGGAATGAGAAACCTTCACATACTGGCAGTAGGAGATGACACCGAGGAGCTAACAAAAATAGCAAAAGAGATCTCCAACCTGGGTATAGACATAGAGGACGAATCACTAATTCAGGATGAACACTTCAATCCCTATCAGCGCTTCGGACCCGAAAAAAGGAACGAACAAGTTTTCATTGGACATCGAAAAATATCGGAACGAGCAGAAGCAGTCGACATAGCAGTTACTGAAGACTCCTTAGTGGCAGGGAAAAACCTGGAGGAGATAAATGAGGAAGGCCTCATGAGCGATGATTCCATAATAGTTGCAGTGGAACGGGAGAATGAGACGCTCACACCACGGGGAAAGACCGTCATAGAGCCGGGAGATATCGTAACTATTTTTTCCTCCGAAGGTGTTTCCAAGGAAAAAATAAGCTCATTTGGGGCCTAGAAGTCAAAGCAAAATTATACCAAAAAAATAATAGAGCGCTCAGTTTACGCCTATATAATTTCCGCTAAAGTACCTTCCTTGAAACAGATAAAAAACAAATTAACTATTCTGAACAAATGACAAGTGGATAAAATGCCTTTGCGGCTAATCGAGATGTTAATTCCGGAAGAAAAACAGACAGATGTAAAAAACACTCTTGAGGAAAGTAATCTAGCTCTGGATTCCTGGTATGACTGGGTTTCGGAAAAACAGATATCCGTCAAAATCCTCGTCACTGTGGAAGACAGCCAAAAAATGCTGGACAAACTAGACGAGGAGTTTTCAAATTTCGATGAATTCAGATTAATATTGACTCCTGTTGAGGCCATTCTACCCCGACCTGATGAAGCTGAGGAGAAAGAGAAAGATGAGAAAGAAAAGGAGAAAAAAGGAGAAAGAAGCGGTATAAGCAGAGAAGAACTCTACGAAAACATAACCGACAAAAGCCAGCTTTCCACCGCCTACATTGCTTTGATATCCCTCTCTGCTATAGTTGCCGCCATCGGGGTACTCAGAGACGACATTGCGGTCATAATCGGAGCCATGGTGATCGCCCCCATGGTCGGACCCAATATAGGACTATCCTTCGCCACCACGTTAGCGGACCCGGTTCTAGGAAAAAAATCGCTGAAAACTAACTTTCTCGGTATAGGATTGGCTTTCATCATTTCCATCCTATTAGGATTGATTTTAAAAGTGGATCCAAACATCCCGTTTATCCTATCCCGAACACAAGCCGGTCTCCCCGATATTGCACTAGCTCTGGCAGCTGGCGCAGCCGGCGCGGTTTCCTTCACAAGAGGGGTATCCACCGCACTAATAGGTGTAATGGTCTCAATAGCGCTTCTACCCACTCTCGTCGTTTCAGGTCTGCTGTTTGGCTCAGGAAACTTGATCCTAGCGGGTGGAGCAATGCTGCTTTTCCTAATAAACCTAACATGCATTAACCTCACAGGAGTAATAACCTTCCTGATCGAAGGACTAAAGCCAAAATCTTGGTGGAAGGAGAAAAAAGCTCAGAAAATGACGAGGCTGGCAATGCTTATATGGATATCACTTTTATCACTTCTAGCGGTTGCGATCCTATTCACGTTCTAATCCTATCTAACTATCAGTACTGGACAATGTGCTCTTCTAACAACACTTTCAGATACATTCCCCAGGTGTATAGTTCCAAGATCGGATCTCCCTTTCCCCCCCATAACTATTAAGTCGAAATTGTTCTCGGCCGCATACCTGACTATTTCGTTGTGAACATCCTCTCCCGTTATAACCTGTGTATCTATTTCCAAACCGTACTCCCTAGACTTATCTTTGATCCCATCCATGTAATCTTCAGCGCTTTTGACCCTCTCAGAAACCACACTTTTCGTCTCATCCAAATCATATCTAACGCTTCTAACAACATTGAGTGCGGTTATCTCATTACCGAGCTCCTTAGCCTCCTCAAGAGAATAAACCAAGGCCTTCTCGGAATGTTTGGAACCATCCATACAGACCAAAATCCTCTTCATGCTGGTTTTAAATGATTAATTTTGGCTAATAACTCTTAGCTAAAAACAAGGAGATTGAGCAACTGGGTACAAACCCAAACATAGGGAAAAGTTCTAGGGAAGAAAAAACTCCTAACAAGAGATGGGAGGTGAAAATTTGAAAAAAACCAGCTTAGGTGAAGCAATAGAGAAAAAATATCCGGAAAAGGTAGCACTAATCGTGACCAAGAGCAAGGAGGGTAAAATTAATGTAATGCCCGCAGGATGGTTCATGTTCACATCCCATGAACCTCGAATGATAGCGGTAAGCGTAGGGCTCAAAAGACATACGCATAAATTGCTGAATCAAGGCGATGAATTCGTGGTCACATTTCCTAGCAGACAGCAGAAAAAAGATCTACTCTACTGTGGGAAAAATTCTGGTGCCGATGTGGATAAAATATCGGAAACCGACCTAAAAACCGTTCCTTCAGCCAAATTAGAAACTCCACTAATAGATGAATCAGTAGCTTGTTTTGAATGTCTAAAAAAGAATTCCACGAAAACCGGGGACCACACAATATTCTCAGGGGAGATCGTTGCAGCTCATATTTCGGAAAGGGAAAAAATCTACACGATGGAAAATTGGCATAAAAAAGGAATCGAAGGATTCAAAACCATTTCCGAAATGGTGGATTCTGAAAGCATAGCAAAAGAAAGATAATTCTTTGGAAAAGACGCACGGATTGAGAAAAAATAAAAAGAAAAAGTAACAGCGTAGAGAGCGCCGACTACTTCATCCCCTCAATCAAATCCTCAACTTCGATCGCTTGGTAAGACTGCAGCCTTAGCGTTCCTCTAGAAGCCATTTCGGACGAAATTTTAGCCATGGTTCCCGGATCAGGAACCTTTAAAATGTTGGCGAAGTCAAACCTTCCAAAAAGTGCATACTGGGCGATGACCTCTGCGCCCATATCCTCAAGTTCCTCATTGACCTCCCTTATTCTATCCGGAGCGTCTTTGAGAGTCTCCATGCCCTTATCCGTCAAAGTGCTTAAAACCAAATAAAGTGGCAATATTACACCCCCTTTCGTAGAATAGTTTGTAACCAGCCACTAATAACATTAAATGACTCTCAAATGAGAAGTGAATGTTCTTCTCTAACTGTAAATTAAGTCTTTAGAGCAATCTAATAGTCAATAGCTAATCCCAAAAATCCACAAGAGCTCCAGCGACGAATGATTTTCAAAGCCACTAGAAAGGGAATAAAAACCTGAAGTTCATGTAGTGTAAGGAGTTAACCAGTCATTCTAATAGGTGTCAGAATGAAAATCCGCAGAGCAGTGAAAGAAGACACAGAGCAAATACTCAAAGTCATTAACACAACGGAAAAAAGACATACAAAGACATTATTCCCAAAAAATCGTTTGAGGATCCATTTATTACACGCCAGGAAATGGAAGAAATCTTCGAAGAGATGGA
Source organism: Hadesarchaea archaeon (assembly GCA_046538535.1). Taxonomy (GTDB): domain Archaea; phylum Hadarchaeota; class Hadarchaeia; order Hadarchaeales; family JAGGTB01; genus CAYLJV01. The sequence goes on from JBKHIS010000016.1 coordinate 9,178, forward strand.
ATTCTATGTCGCTATCAAGGGGGAACGAATAGTTGGAGTCGCGGCTCTCGATGTAGCGAAAAATAATACGGGAAAAATAAGATGGATATACGTTCTGCCAAAGTACCAAAGACAGGGAATAGGAAAAAATCTCATCAGAAGGATAGAACAGGAATCTAGAAACAAAGGGGTCAAAGAACTCTCCGTTTACCATGTCCTAAAAGAAGCAAACTGGGCAAGAAAATTTTATTCAAGCCTTGGATACGAAGCCGAAAAAGGAACAACCCATCCCCACGGCGAATGCCTGATATATGAAAAAGCAATAAAGTAAGAAAATATATGTTCACGATTTCCAATCAAACCAATTTACTAAATGAAAGGCCTTAATATCCCATAAAACTTGTTTAAATACTGAAAAGGACGTAAAACCATAAATTAGGTAAAAATACCTGCAAATTAATAAAAAACCTTAATTAGCTCTAAATGTATAAAATTTGGGAAATTAAAGGCATAAGAATCCATTAAAAGACCTAAAATAAACCACAGTAGCTAAAGAAGAAATTTCAAAAATCAAAAGGACTTTAGAGCTCAAGAGTTCTATTTCCCATTATCCCGAAGTGGCTCCCCCATATGGGAACAGTATAAAAAACTCGGAAAAAATACTGTTATCCCGGGTTTCGGGACTTAAGGTGAAAAACTTGAATGCAGTAGAGCTGGAAAACTTAACAAAGCACTATGGCAACGAAAAGGCCGTTAAAGGAGTTAATTTTAATATTCCAGAAGGAGAATTCTTCGGACTATTGGGACCAAACGGAGCAGGCAAAACCACTTTAATCAGTATGCTAGTTGGCCTTACCACACCAACAGCCGGATCGGCAAGAGTTTTTGGAAAGGACATATTGGAGGACTATCGAGAAGTTCACGCAAAAATAGGAATCGCGCCCGGCGAAGAAAACTTCGACAGAGAATTCGATGTATACGATAACCTATATCACCATGCAGGCTACTTCAGCATTCCCGGTGACGAGAGGAAAAGAAAAGCGGAAAAATATCTAAAGATGTTCGATCTGTGGGACAAACGAAACGTGAAACCATTTCACCTCTCCCAGGGAATGAACAAAAAACTCTTACTTGCGAGGGCCATGATGACCGACCCACACATGCTGATACTCGACGAACCAACTGCAGGACTGGATGTCACCGCAAAGCGGGACACGCAAAAATATGTAAAAGAGCTCAACCAGAACGGGCTAACGATCATGCTTACCACTCATCAGTTGGGAATAGCGGAAAACCTCTGTGAAAAGGTGGCCATAATAGATAAAGGAGAAATTCTAGCCATAGGATCCCCGAAAAGACTAATCGAGAAAGGAAAAAGCGACATAGTAAGGATAAAAATGAAAAACAGGATCAATGAAATACCCAAGTCAATTACAAAGCCCGAGTACCAAGTCGATCTAAAAAGAGGGGGAAAGGAAATTCGATTAATAGCCTCTGACGGAGGATCTGCGACAGTAGAGGCCGTAGAACTACTCCACAAGGAGGAAAATATAGAGCCGAAGTCGGTGAAGATAGAAAAAGCCGATTTAGAAGACGTATTTACACGACTTACGGAGGGAAACGAAAATTGAGAGACGATACAGAGACACTGAAGAGTAAGGGAAAACCGGATGTCAATTCGCTCTCTTGGATCTCATTCAAGTCTTTGCTCTCACGTGAATGCAAACGGTACCTTCAGAGACCCATTGTAATGATAGGTCCCCCCATTTTAACCCAGTTCCTTTACATTATAGTTTTCGGACTGATTCTAGGCTCCAAAATAGGTTCTATGCACAGCTATTCCTACATATCCTTCATGTTTCCGGGACTTGTCATGATGGCGCTTATTTCCAACTCATTTATGAACCCTAGCTGGAGTCTATTCGCCGCAAGGCATCACGGCTGGATCGAGCCGATACTCTCAAGCCCCCTTAGCTATACACAAATGGTCCTTGGATATGTAATAGCCGGGGTTTTCAGAGGTCTACTGGTTGGAACGATACTTCTTGGAATCGCCCTCATTGTTCCAACTGTTACTGCCTACTCAAACTTCGTCTGGATAATTGGCTACTTTATTGTAGTCTCATTTCTCGCGGCAAGTGTGGGGTGTATAGTCGGTCTCCTCTCCCAAAAACATGACCATATAATGCTAATAATGAACTTCGCATTCTTCCCACTTGTTTTTCTGGGAGGGGTATTTTACTCCGTAGAAATGGTTGAAGGAATAGGAATACTGGAAATCTTCGTCCGAATCAACCCAGTTACCTACATGATAAATGGAATGAGATACGGAATGATCGGAATGAAAGAACTTCCCGTTCTGGAAGGCCTAGTAGCGCTGACGGCGCTCGCAATGCTATTGCTCGGCGTAGCAATAAAGCTATTTCACGACGGCTATAACCTCCGCTCATAAGGTTTAATTACCTAAATACGAAATTAGTGGAAGCTTCCAGAATATAAAATTATCCACAATCCATCACGTCAATAAATTAATCCAGGTACAACGGGGAAAGGAATTTTTAGCTTATCTATTAAAAGCCTATCCTAGGAATCAAAGAAACAAGAACATAGACAGGAAAATACCTACAAAAACTACTAAAATCCAAAGGAGATAGACATTCAAGTCACCGGTATTCAAATTTTGGAGGAATTTACCAGTTCTTTTAAAAGCCGAAACTAAATATTTGTGAAAGAATTTATCGACCACATTATTTTCAAATCGGTGATACAAAACTTCGGAATAAATCTTTGGCTGACCAAGTAGGTTACGCCAAAATACCAAATACATAAACACATATAGCCCCAGCACAGCAACTCCCTCAAGTAGAAAAAGAGAAACTACAGGAAGGTCTACTGGACCTGTAAGCGGACCTAAGAAGAAAAAAAGAATTATCCCTATAATTCCAATCACTGCTATAGGTGCTTTCATCTCAGTCCAATTTATCTGAGGTTGAGAAAAATCTTTGCTCCATTTAAACCTCCCTCCTAGCATTCTCCTCAACGCAGTGAAAGTATAAGCAGCAATGATTCCACCCGCAACAAAAACAGAAAGAGCCATCAAGATAGAAATCGCCACCCCTCCAGAACCAAACATTTTGGTTCCTCCAATAAAAATTAAGGTTTTCGCTCCGAATCCAATCGTCAAAGGAGCACCTAGCAAAGTTATAAAACCCAATACCATTAATCGGGAGATTAACGGAGATTTGGACCAAAGGTCACCCATTAAAGAAATATTCCGCAGGCCATTGTAGCGAGAAATCAGAACACCAGAGCACATAAAGAGAATGGAGAGACTCACGGAGTGCTTTATAAAAAGTAAGGCTCCTCCTGCCACTCCCTCCGTCGTCATGGTCGAAATCCCAAACAGGACCCAGCCCATCTGGGATATACTAATATACGCCAGCATTCTCTTAAAGTCATCCTGGGCCAGAGCCATCAAACCAGCATATACCATGGTAAAATAAGCTAAGCCAAGGAAAAATATTGACATTCGTTCGAACTGCGGTTGGAAAACCTGAAAAATCAATCTAATCATTGCATAGCCTGAAATACCAATCATATTCGCTGATAAAACGGCAGAAACAGGAGTAGGCGCCTCTGAATGTGCATAAGGAAGCCAGATGTGAACTCCGAAAATCGCCTTTTTTATCAAAAGACCGAGAAGAATTGATAGAGGGACCCATATCGATAGATTTTCTAGATTCATATCCTGAAGTTCCATAATATTCAGCGTGCCTGCGCTCCCACTGAGCCCAATTAAACCTATAAGAAAGATCAACCCACCCAAAGAACTCCAAATAAAGAAAGTAAGGCCTATCCTAAATCGATCGTGATATCCATAGAAACATATTAAGAAAAAGCTTGCCACTGTAGCTAGACTAAGAAAAATATATATCTGCACTAAATTTGAAGAAAGTACAAATCCAGTCATAGAAACTGAAAATATTATGAAAAGTAAGTAAAAAACCCTTATCGAGGGAACCTCTGTCCCCTCCTTTTGCAAACTCTCGATTCTATGCTCCATATACGGACGGGAGTAAAGAGCCACTAATGGCGTTACCACTCCAATTCCCAAAATATAGATACAGCTCAGCCAGTCAAGATACATCTCGCTGGAGAATATACCAATGGATGTAGAAACCTGAATGGGTGCATCGAGGAAGGGAATCCCATAATATAAGAGAAGAAAAAAAGCCGTGGAAGGAGGAACTGCCAAAAGAAAAAAGCTTAGTATGGAAAGGGTTCTATTTTTTAACCTCTCTCCCAACACCGGAAGGATAAACGAACAGATAAAGGGAATGAGAATAGCAATCGACAGTATGGGGTATCCAAACTCTTTCATCCGACTATTCCTAATCTCCTCTTTCTTAAAAATAATGAGCTTTTCTTTATCGCCAACACTACCCATCCGCAAATGTGATCGACGAAAATCCTAATTGGAAATAAAAAGAAGATTCCACCAAACACAAGTATCAAAAAGGATTCCAAGATAGAAGAAAACCTTTTCAAGTCAAAAATCAAGAAAAGAGACTAAACATTGGGATAACCATGAAAAAAATCCTAGTACCCATTGACTCAATAGAGTGGGACAATACCCTCAGAGGAATAGAATCATCCATAGATCTCGCATCAACACATGAATCCAGTGAAACGCCCCAAATAATTTTAATGCACGTTCTCCATTCAGTGACCGGAATATCAGAAGAATACAGGAAAGAAGAAAGAAAGATGGAAAAAGATAGGATAACAAGAGAATTCAAAACAATAAAAGAGTGGTGTAAAGAAAAAGGCATAGATAATGTAAAAACCATCATAAAGGATAGGAAACCCCAAGAAAAATTAGGAATAGACGGACACATAATAGAAACAGCTAGAAAAGAGGACGTAGACCTCATAGTAATGGGGTCGGGAAAACTCCAAGACAGAAGCGTTAAAGGGAAAGTAGAAAAGTACATCTACGGAAGCGTCACCGAAAATGTCTTACACGAAGCCCCTTGTTCCATTTTCATAGCTAGGCCCCCTAGCTAGATTTTCTGATAAAAAAGACCAAATGACTTTTTCGAACTTATAGACAAACCTATTTATAAAAATAAAAAGGGGAAGTTACGGGAGTAACTTTACTCACGACCAGAGAGCCACTCTAGAGAGTTCAGCCAAAACTTCTTATATTGATCCCATTCAACGAAATCAGTTCCCCAATGAGGGGCCAGATCAGATGCAAACGCCATGCTTCTTCCCTTACCGTAACTCCAAACAACTATAAATGGATCCTTTTCTCCTATCGTAGCTACCAATTCAGCATCTTCCTTTTCCTCAAGACGGTTATATCCAAGGAATTCAGGCCATTCCTCCGACTTCATATCCTTCAAAACAGGAGAGTTTCCGTCCTCAACTTTGGGAGACACCCCATCAGTCCTTTCGACCCTGTCGTCCATCTCCAAAATGTTCACAGGCAGCGCCTTTTCAATAGGTGTACCTCCATAGGCCGCCTTCTGTTGGAATCCCTGAAAGGACATCCACCCTCCACACATCACTAGTCCTCCGCCTTTCTCTACATACTGCCTTATTGACTCCAATCGGTCCGGCCCCATAGGCACCTCAAACATTTCCGGGTACAGAGTAAGTGTGTTGCTGCCCACATCGCTCAAAACAATCACATCGTACTCCAAAAGAGCATCAGGTGTCTTAGGGAAATCCGACTTAACTAGGTGATTTGGAATATGGGTTAACTCAACTTCGGAATGGCCAGAGAGAGCATCTTTGAAGTACTCCGAAAAATCCTCGTAACCGCCAAGGGTAACCGTATCAAATCCCTTAACATGTGTCTTGTGGACAATCCAGGTCTCGCCCGCCAGAAGAACATTAATAGAATCCTCTTTCAATAGATCACCTCCTCGTTAAAAACTTAGATGCAACCTAAGATTTAAAATTTCAGGTGAGAACTTGCCAAAAATTGAGAACCTTAATAAAAAAGCAAAGCTAATTGAAAAAAATGAAAAAAATTAAAATCGAAGCCAACTTGATGGCCCCGATTTTTATATCGACTAAATCGGCTAGAACTATCTACTTCTATTCAGGGAAGTTCAATTCGTTATACTCTTCAGACAGCATTTCTTGAGCTGTTGAAACATCATCCGGGTTTTCTGCAAGATAGGCCAATGGTTCGGCAAGATTAGGCCTCATTCCATCTGGACCTGCTCCAGGTGATCCGGAAACTGGCATGTCGCCTCTGAAGTCCTGAATAATCTCCGTCTGAATACCGCCAAAAACATCCACATCCACGTCATCTCTTGGAGGAGTAGCTCCCTTTCTAACACAGAACTCTCGCTGAGCTTCTGCAGTTTGTATCGCCTTCAGCCACTGTGTAGCAGCATAGCGGCGGTCTGCACCCTTTGCTATACCGAAACCGTCTCCATGCTGAATAATCGTTTCTGCTCCTGGGAACCACTGTCTACCGTACGGATAGTCCTCAATCTCCTTATCCTTTACTTCGTCAGGACCCCATTCCAGCAAGGAAAGGAAATGTCCATTTTGCCAGTCACCCATGGAATTAAATGCTGCTTCTCCGTCAAACATCAGATCTCCAGCTTCGTCCCAAGTTAACGAGGTATAGTTCTGATTAACCATTTCATTAGCAAACAGCTTAGCATAATCCTCTAGCGCCTCCGTGATCGCTGAAGAATTAGCAACATCTATAGTCCCTTCATAAACAAACTCGTCATACCACTCCTTTCCCTCTCGGGTAAGAATGGAACCGAACAGCTGAGTGTACCAAACACTAGCATTAGTACCTACAGCCAATGGGGTATAGTCCGATTCCTCCTTTATTGTTTCAAGAGCACTGTAGAATTCATCGAAAGTCTCCAAAGGCATATCAATCCCAAGTTCTTCAATTATTTCCTTATTATACCATAGATTATTATATGTATGAACATTCGTCGGGAACTGATACTGAACACCGTCAACCTGACCGTTTTGCTTTACTGACTCAGGAACGCTTTCCGCCCATTCATCAGTTACAACATTGTCCACTGATTCAAGCCTGTCATTTTGCACCCAGTCATAGGTCGAACCTTTTCCATACATATTCTGGAAGGTATCAGGTGGATTGCCAGCGCCTATTCTCTGTTTCACCTGGGTCAGAGCTGCAGCGCCACCGCCTTCAGCTACCTCATTCTGGACTATCTCGATGCCGAAGTCATTCTCGGCAACTGCAATGGCCGCTTCCAGAGCATTTTTCTCTCCTCCCGCTGTCCACCAATGGATCATCTCTACAGTCATTTCTTCTTCCTCTTCTTCCTCTTCTTCCTCTTCTTCCTCTTCTTCCTCTTCTTCTTGTTCTCCTGTACCAGGCTCTAACCCAGCTACTTGATCGCTTAAACTGCCGACATCATCACTCAAAGAGCTAACATCATCGTTTAATTCGTTAACATCACTGTTTACTCCACCAACCTGCATTATTGAATACCCCGCTAGAATAATTGAGACGACCACTAGGCCAACAATAGCATATTCAATATTCGAGATCTGCCCTCGATTACTCATAAAAAATTTTCACCTCCCTCTTTTTATAGCGAATTAAGGTTTGTCACTTATTACTTTTGAGTTTTTGCTTGGTCGCACGCAAAAGTACTTTCCAACTTTAGATATAAATGAAAATTAGGAGCCGAAAAAACAAACTATCTAAATCACGGTAGAAAACAAGATAAATTGAAAGTAGTTAAGTAACCATATGGGCAAAAATATTCCTAAAACGATATCTATAAAAAAGGTTTCATTCGTACTTATTCTCCTAATTAGCGGCCTTATCTTCGCTCCTAATGTGGCAAATAGCTCGGAAGATTCCAAACAAACTTCCATTCTCGAAAATGCACGCTTAATTCCAGAAGAAGGTTACTTGGTAAATTCCACCTTTCAGATAGATATAAATCCCAAAAAGAACTCAGACCTCATACTCAAGAAATTTACAAACATACGTTTCGACGATATTAATCTGGAAATGGAAGGATGGAGTGCCCTGGGTGAAAACGGCTTCGATATCAAAAAGTATCGAAAAATTTGGAAGGTTACCTCATCCAATATCGATACACACTCATTTCGCCCTACAGTAGAAAAAGCCGAAAGCAGTGCAATTAAATATCCCAATGAAGAAAATTCAAATGAACCTATAATTTTCCGCCGACCAACCGAGCTAGTGGATTTCCAATGCTCAAGGGAGCAGGATTACTTAATCTTCTCAGGGACCCTAAGGGATAAAGAAAATCAGAATGGTCTTGCGCATAAGATCGTTCGAATCGACATTATAGAAGAAAATACCCCCAAAAAATTAACCGAAGTTCGGACGGACGAAAAAGGATACTTTAAGGCAAGGGTTCAGGAATACAAGAGAACTGGAGTCTTCAGATTTGAAGCCTCTTTTGAAGGAGACAATTACTTCGAATCAACCAAATCGGAGCCCCAATACAAAACCTCATTAATTGATCTGAACTTCATTCTTCCCTCACTAGCCTTCTTGTTTTTACTTATTTTTGGCTCTCTCTCGTTTCTAAACGTAAAAGAGAAATACCCAATCTGGATTCTCGTCCAAGCCATTATTCTCCCCGTAATATTCATTATTTTCTTGAGCAGGCTATATTCCGGATTCGTACCCGGTGTTTTTCTGGGTGTTCTACTTGAAAAAAACGTGAAAAATTGGCATATAATTCCTAAAATCGGAGCTATGGGGGGTATTCTGGCATCGGCCTCCTTCGGATCTTTAACTATAACAAGTATACTCTTTTTAAATAGAACTATTGAGGTACAGACTTCATATCCGCCATTCGCTTACGTAATAAATCAATTCATACCTACTATACTGCTGGCCACAATTATTATCACTATAGGAATGGTTCTTGGATCCCTCTTCGGCCTTCTCTTTAAAAAATTGGCGGTTATGCTCTGACGTTCAAAAAAGCTCGAAAACGATTTTCCCAGCGACCTTTAAAGCCGGAGGAGAAAGTAAAGGAAAAAACAGAAAATAAGATTTCAGGTCAAACTAATATTATTTTCACTCTTCGAATCAAAAAGCTTAGTATCAGATTTATCAAAAGTTATCCAATACTCATCCCCCCTTTCATAATTCGTAGATGGCCCTACTAGAACCCTAAAATTCTCCCCATTCACATCAAAAGTAATCTTTTCCTCCTTCCCTAAAGGCTCAACAACCTCGATTTCGCCTTTTAAAGACCATTTATCCTTACTGTCACTTATAGAACAATCCTCGGGCCTAATCGCAAATACACGA
>JBKHIS010000059.1:0-6883 GCA_046538535.1 Hadesarchaea archaeon
CTGCAGCTTCCTGGCTTCTTCTTCAAAAACCCGGATGAATTCTTCACCGATAATTTTCCTTTTTCTTTCTGGATCGGTAACTCCCTTCAGCTTCTTAAAAAATCTCTCCCTTTCGTTAAGAGCGATAAGATTTAGATCGTATCTGTTCAGCGTTTCCTTTACTTCTTGAGCTTCTCCCTTTCTTAATAATCCGTGATCCACAAACACTGCTGTGAGCTTTTTTCCCAGGGCTCTAGAAGCTAGAACTGCGGAAGTAGTGGAGTCTATACCTCCGCTTACGCCGATTATGCAGTTTCTGCTTCTTGCTTCTCTTTTTATTTCTTCTACTTTTTCTTCTATAAATTCGTCCATCTCCCAATTGGGTTCGCAGTTACAAATATCGAAAAGAAAATTTTTGAAAACTTTCTCTCCATAGTCCGTGTGAGTAACCTCGGGGTGCCACTGAATCCCGTAGATCCTCTTTTTTCCTCCACTGTATGAAGCGATAGGGCAGTTTTTGGTACTTGCCAGGGTTTCATATTCTTCAGGCAATTCTTTGACTATGTCTCTATGACTTGTCCACCCTTTGATTTTCTTGGGTAGGTCTTTCAAGATTCCTTTGGTCCTTTTTATGCCCACTTCAACTATACCGTATTCGCTTTTTTCCGCCTCCACTATCTCACCCCCTATTTTCTTGGCAAGTAGCTGATGGCCGTAGCAAATTCCTAAGATTGGTACATCCAGGTCCAGTATGTCGTTGTCAATGTCGGGGGCGTTTTTGGAATATACTTCTGAAGGGCCACCTGAGAGAACAAGTCCTTTAAGGTTGTATCCATCGCTGAGATTTATGATTTCATTTTTGGAGGTGTTGCATGGAATGACCTTAGAGTAGACCTTCTGTTCTCTGATTCTTCTACCTATAAGGTGGGCATATTGCCCTCCAAAGTCCAAGACGATTATTAGATCCATTTTTTCAACAACTCTTTCTCAAGTTCACTTTTCTTTTTTTCCGTTTTAGCTATTTGCGATATGAAGAAGTTTTCGGAGGGTTATGATAGGTATTCTTATTGAGTACCCAAGCAAAAGTTTTGGAAAAGTTGCTGTAAATAACTTCAATTTTTACTTTAGTAGAGCTTGAGCTTGAACATGAGGAAGTCACATTTATTCGATCATGAATAAAGAATAAATTGGGTGATTAATTGGCTGGTGCGTTAATTTTGATAATGGCAAAAGTCGGGACCATGAAAAAGGCCCACAAGAAGATTAAGAACTTGGAAGGCGTCCAGAGAGCCGAAATGCTTACTGGACAATATGATATAATGGCCCTAGCCGAAGCCGATAGCCTATCGGAAATTACGGATACTCTAATTGAAAAAATTAGATCTTTAAGCGAGGTAGAAAACACGGTAACTAATGTTTTTATAACACCGTAAGAAGCTATTGGGCCCTTCTTTCTTTATATTTTTCTACATTTTTGTGAATTCCCGAGATATCATCCACAGTTCCCCTTAAAATATATTCAGCTGGACCGGTCATGTAGATGATCCCGTTTTCTTTCACTTTTATCTCTAACGTGCCCCCTAGCAACCGAATTTTGGAGCTTTTTGGAATCATACCTTTTTTTCTTGCAACAAATGCAGTTGCACATGCACCAGTTCCACAGGCTAATGTTAAGCCAGCTCCTCTTTCCCAGACATATGTTTCAATCTCGGAGTTGGAGGGAGGATAAGCAAATTCAATGTTTGCTCCATCTGGCTGAAATATCTCGTCTTTTTCCATCTTGGGGCCTTCGACTCTGGCCGTATTAGTGGAAGCCTTTCTAGTAAAAGTTACGAAATGTGGGTTCCCTGTGGATACAAAAGTACCTTTGAATTCGTTTACAGTAATACCGTCCTCTATGATCTTTCCTTCTCCCATTTTTACTTCTATCTGATCCTTTTTTGGACTCTCATGTATTTTTAGTTCCTTTATTCCGGCTTTGGTTTCTATAGTGTGTTCTTTATCAACCTTATTTTTATCGTAAAGATACTTGGCTACACATCTTATACCATTGCCACACATCTCAGCCTCTCCACCGTCCTTGTTAAATATTCTCATCTTGTAGTTAGCCGTTATACTTGGAAGTATCACCAGCATCTGATCTGCTCCTATCCCAAAGCCTTGGTTGCATAGTGCTTCGGCCATTTCCCCGTATATAAGTCCCGTTTTTTCTTCCAAACAATTCTCTATGTCTTCGATAACGAGTTGACTATTTCCTAATCCGTGCATCTTAACAACTTGCATCTTTTCACTCGAATGTGTCTTTCTTTTTTAGCCTTTCAGCCGCTTCTTCGATTTTTTTCGATGGGGGAACGAGAGCAAACCTCACGAAATTTTTTCCGTCGTCATTCGTCTTGCATAAGACCTCACCGGGCGTGGCGTTAATTCCGATATTATCCAGCATCCTCTTTACGACTTTTACCGATCTTTTCGATTCTGGAGTTTTGGCCCATAGATAGAAAGTACCTTCAGAATATACCTTTTCAAATCCGGCTTTTTCGAGCGCTGGTAGCAAAGTTCTTCTTTTCTCTCTGTAGGTTTTCCTCATCTCTTCGACGTGTTTTTCATCTGAAAGGGCTCCAATGGCCGCGGACTGAAGAATTTGTGATTGTCCTGAATGAATGTTGGTTTGAACTTCCTTGAAGGGAGTCAAAATTTCTTCCCTCCCCACTACAAATCCAATTCTATAGTTAGTCATGTTGCTTCTCTTGGAGAGGGAATGAATGACCAAACCGTTTTCCATTCCACCCTCTATGTTGAATAGAGAAATAGGCTTTTGATTTTCCTCATAATACATTTCTGAGTAAGCTTCGTCTGAGATAAGAATAATATCATTTTCTTCGCAGAAGTCTATGGCTTCTTTAAGGAATTTTTGAGGGGCGATTTTCGTTGTTGGATTATTAGGATAGTTTATCCACATAATTTTTGCATTTTCTGCAGTTTTCCTATCAACTTCTTTTAGTTTAGGTAGAAAATCATTTTCTTCTCTGAGCGGTAAATATTCCGGTTTCGCATTTCTCTGCTTAGCTCCGGTAGTGTAGGGTGGATACCCGGGATCGGGTATCAATACTGAATCACCACTATCGGCAAAGGCCATAGGAAGAGTAAAAACCGCCTGTTTTGAGCCCAGAGTTGCGGTTATCTCTTTTTCAGGATTCAAATCTACACTGTATCTTTTTTCAAACCAGTGCGATATAGCTTCTCTAAACCTTCCCTCTCCTTCATAGCTGGGATAACCATCCTCTGGATTCATAACAGCTTCTTTTATTCCCTCGACCACTGCCACTGCTGGTGTGGGCTCTGTTGGGTCTCCTACTCCGAAGTCAAGAATATCCTTGGGATATTTTTTTTCTGCTTCTTTTCTGGCTTTGTCTATTTCGGCAAATGCGTAAGGATCCAGCGAATTTAGATAATTGCTTTTTTCGATTTTCATCTAATCACTTTCAGGGTTTCTTTGTTTTTATCTATAAGTCAATCTAGCTTGTTTGATAAAGTCTAAATAATATTTGTTTAGAATTTTTACGATGAAGGCGGCCTCCTACGGACTAGAGATGAATGATTTGTTGGCAGGCAATACGGATGTTCTAGTCTTACTAGCCGCCTTCTCAATAATTTTTAGATTATGTCTTCGAAAACGGATTTATAGGATTGAGGTTCGCTGAGGAACTTTAGATTTTCTGGATTATCTATTAAGCTGTACATATCTTTATCTTTCTCTATCCCTAAATCCGAGATAACTGTCGGTTCAGCTTCTCTTAACTCTGGAACGCTTTCGTAGTTTTCGTTTTCGATGAATTCTCCAGTTGTTAGCTCGTAATAGGCACCGCCTTCCAAATTTAGCATATCTCCATATATTGAATCGAATGTTGAGTCTACCCAGTTGGCCATTTTTAGGGGTTTATCTCCGGTATTAATAGTTATATGGCCATATCCTGGTGGGATTAAGGCCTTTTCTCCGGTTTCTGCTCTGATAAGAACTACATCTTCTAACTTACCCTTAACCACTTTTTGGAGAATGTAGTGAGCCTTTCCCTCTAGCACTGCGTAAAGCTCTGGGTAGGTCACTCCTTCCGAGGCTTCTGGATGATAGTGGCCTTTAGTTTTTACATATTCCTCACCCATTTTTTCATCAGGTATAATTGTAATATCGTATCGGAGGTTATTTCTCTCAATAGTTTCCTTATCCCCTTTTTTCCACAGGTCCCTATACATATAGTAAAGCTCAGTTTCTCGGTTCCGTTTCAACCACTCCTTGTCTATAATCACTTCTTCCATATCTTTGGCTCTTCGTACATCGGCCTTTCTTTTTACCTCTCCAAACTCGAGAATTTCGTACATTTTCTTTATCACCATATTCAATCAAATTTTTAGGTAGTTATTAAGTGTTTGTTTTTCGTAAACCGATACATGATTCTTATGTGCTCTTCTCCTGGCGGAGGAATTAGCCTAGAGTAATTTTCGAGGTTATGGATTAGCGAATTTCAGAACATATTTTTCATATTTTTTAGACGGAAAAACCTGGAAGCATACACTGGACATGCCAAGAATATGTAATTAAAAGGTTAATAATGGATTTTTATCGGGATCCTAAGGAGATCTGTCTAATTATATCAGCAACGTTTTCTGCTTGATCGGCTATCTCTTCCATGTTGTTTTCGATTTCTACCATAATATGGGAAGTCCCTGGTTTTTTTACCTCGTCTGCCCACTTTACGAGTGCGGGAGTTAGCTCCTGCGCTCTAAATGAGTCTATTTTTTCCTCCATTCTCTCTACATCCTTTGTGCCTTTTATAACTGAATCAGGATTTTCTATCAGGGTTTCGTATGCTTTTTCGAGCTTGTCAGCCGCTTTAGCAGATAAGCTGGATAGTTTTTTTAGTCCTTCCTCGACCTTTTCGTTCGTAATTGCAGGGTCAACTAAGGAAAGTTTTTTCCCCACTGCCCAAGCATTGTCTGCGATATCATCGGAGGTCATTATTAGTCTGATTATTTTTTCTCTGCTAAATGGTGGATAGTTTGCTTTGGATAATTCACTGAGGATCTCCTCCTTTATTTTGTCAGCGTTCCTTTCGTGTTTTGAAATTGTGTCTGTTAAGTCGGACAAATCTTTTCCATTTTCGAAAAACAGGTGTACGGCTTCTTCCATGGAATTGGCCGTGTTTTTAATTTCTTTCATATGCTTTCTGCTGAGTTCGAGTGCTTTCCTCTCCTTTTCCTTCCCTAACCAGGCAATATTTCTGTCAGAGGACATTATCTCACTTGAATGTTTTTATTTGTATTGGGGAATATAAACTCTTTCTCTTAAAAGATTCGGTTTGCAATGTTTTTTTTATAGTTTTCCCTTGATGTATTTCTGCGTTCTTGCGTGTTCTGGATTTTCAAAAATTTTTGAGGCTTCGCCATGCTCTAGTAACTTACCCATATATAGAAATAAAGCGTGATCGGCTATTCTCTTGGCCTGGTGGACGTCATGAGTTACGACAAGCACAGTTATGCCATAAGCATCTCTAAGATCTGTGAGAAGGTCTTCGATTTTCTTGGAGGAAACCGGGTCTAAAGAGGACGTTGGCTCATCCATAAGGATGATATTTGGTTCTACTGCCAGCGCTCTTGCGATGCAAAGCCGCTGTTGTTGACCACCGGATAGTTGGAAAGCGGAAATATCGAGCCTATCTTTGACTTCGGACCACAAACCGACGGTCTTTAAGCTGTTTTCTAGCTTTTGATCTTCGTTTTCCAGTTCGTCGTGAATTTTGGGGCCATAGAGTATGTTTTCTTTAATTGACATTGGGAGGGGATTGGGTTCCTGAAATACCATTCCAACTTTCTTTCTGATGGAAAGGACATCGACATCAGGATCGTAGATATTAACGCTTCCTATGCGAACTTCTCCTTCTACTCTTGCTCCTTCGACGGTTTCCAGCATTCTATTTAGGCATTTAATGAACGTTGACTTTCCACATCCTGAAGGCCCCATGATCGCTGTAATTTTGTTTTCGGGAATGTTTACTGATATATTCTCTAATGCATGGAAATCTCCATAAAAAGCATTGAGGCCTTCAACTTTAACTACCGGTTCTTCTTTCATATTTTTCCTCAGCCTAAATTTCATTTTCATTATTTTTAGAGGTATTGCATAATAGGCTTCTCCGGTTTATTCCACTTTGTAGTTTCTCCATATAACCTCACTTCATATATAGAGTGGATTTTTTATAAGTAATACATCAGACGTATATATGGATTAAATATGAGTAAGAAAAATGATGAGGAGATAAGAAAGGTTCAACTTACCGGAGGTTCCACATATACGCTTTCACTTCCAAAGTGGTGGGTTGAGGAGATGGAGGTCGGGGCCGGAGATGGCATGCTGGTGAGAGAGAAAGGGTCTACATTGATGGTATCACCGGCTAAGCTCCAGGAGGGTCCGGCGGATCTTGAAACAGAGGTTAGAGTAAGAAAAGGCAACAGTGTGGAAGTAATAAATAGAAAGGTATTGTCCCTTTATTTAAGTGGTTATAACTCTATAAATATAGTTTCGGAAAAAGATAGGCTAAGATCTGCTAAAAGAAACGCAGTGAAGAATTTTGTGCGTAGGAAGTTAATAGGAACAGAAATAATCTCTGAGTCGATTGAGAGTATCAGCTTACAGACCCTTTTGAGTTATTCTGAACTCTCCGCTAGAGGAGCTCTGAAAAGAATGTATAATGTCGTTTCTTCTATGCAGGATAATAGTTTGAAAGCTTTGGGGAATTTTGATAAAGAACTCGCACATGAAGTGATTCAGATCGACGATGAGGTCGATAGGTTCCAAATGTATCTAATTCGGGAGATAAATGCTGCTGTTCGTAAGCCATCTCTTTTAGAA
>JBKHIS010000017.1:0-18426 GCA_046538535.1 Hadesarchaea archaeon
TCTTCATGATACGATAATAAAAAATTGTTTCTCTTCACTAGAAACTAATAAGATAGCGGGCCCGACGGGATTCGAACCCGCGACTTGCAGCTTTCCCCCAACGTTAGGAGGCTGCCGCTCTATCCAACTGAGCTACGGGCCCACCTCAAAAAAGTTACTACTGGACGGAATATATGAATATGGGAAAAAGCAAAGAAGCATGGCCTCTTCTGGGTTCTCAAATGATCCATCCTACGATATTGACGTGCTATTACACAAAATTTCTATTTTGAATAAACTAACAAGTGAATTTCCTCAAAAACCTGAAACCTCACGATACTGCTCTAGCTCTTCCTCTCGACGCTCTTCCTCCTTCTCCTCCTCATCTTCGCTCTTCTCGACAATCTCCACATCGTCGTCAGTCGTCTCATGCTCTTCAACCTTTTTGGGGTCTATACCTAGCTTTTCAAAATACTCCTTTCTATCCTCTTTATCTTTCACCTTAACACCATTAAGAAGGGATTATCTCCTCCTTGTTAAATCCCCAACACTCAACTTTAGATATTGAAACCTCTAAATAACGAGAATCTCCTGGCTAAACTATTTCGGCGCTAAGTGGTACTCCCCGTTCGTTGACCTTCCTAATCTGATCTCCGATTTGTGAATTCTTTTTTATCTTTATCTCGCCGCCGCTCCCCACCGAACCCTTAAATATCATGCTCCCGCCCGCGTAAAGCTTAACATCCTTACCGCCATATTCGCTGCCGAATTTAATAACCAAGTTTTTTCCCTGATCCTCGATCTCGGGAGTTGGCTCTTCTCCGGGCCCCGCCTTTTCCCTCTCTCGAACGTCTATCCTAACACCTAGAGTGTCTTGAAGATCCTCGACCATCTGTCCATTCCTTCCTATTATCCTAGGCACATCATCGGGGGAAGCACTCACTATGGCGCTCTGACTGGAAAGCATTCTAACATCAACATCTGCTCCCGTTCTATGTTCGACCTCCCTCCTGACGTCCTCGGCTATCTCCTTCTCCTGTTCAGACATCTCCTGGCCCTTAACGGGCATGACTACTACTTGTTCGCCAAAGGAATAAATCTGATAATAAGGCTCGCCACTCTCAAAGTCTTGGACTTCCACCATGGGGCGCGCAAGGTCGGGAGACCCCATGCCCTCTGGAACACCTACAGTCGGCCTAAGTGCATACACATCACGAACCTCTCCACCTTCAACGAAAACAACCGTATCAACAACCATCGGAATCATGCCAAGCTCAACTCTACCGATCAATCGCTGAACAGCATCTATGGCCTGAGTTGAGTGAACAACGCCAACCATTCCAACGCCGGCAAACCTCATGTCCACAAAAATTTCAAAGTCGTCCGATCTTCTAAGCTCATCGTAAATCGTATAATCGGGCCTCACCATGAGCAAAATATCCGAAGTTAGATTCATATCACCTTCAAGAGCCGTATACTGGGTTACCTCCTCATCAACCTGCAGATCTCTTGGAGATTCCATAGTCTTGATAATTTTACCTCTCTTTTGATAGAATTCGGCCAAAGCCTGTGCAAAAGTTGACTTCCCAGCACCCGGAGGACCTGCTACCAGAACACCCTCAGCACGCTTGCTCAATCTTTCCTTAAGCTCGTCGGAGAGCTCGTAATCCTCGAGATTCACATCCGCAATCGGCCTGACCGCTGTAATCTCAAGCGCATCGCTAAATGGGGGCCTTGCAATAGCTATCCTGTATTCTCCTAGCTGAACCATACTAGCCCCCTCCTTCTCCACCTCAATATAACCATCCGGATCTCGCCGAGCCAGCTCGGTTATCTCCCTTGATATCTCCCGTAAATCTGATTCATCCAAGGGCTCTTCACCAACTTTACGAATATCAAATTTTCCCGGTCTACCTACTTTAGCCATCGGTCTCACTCCAACCTTTAAATGCACGGACATAGCATCCGGATCAAAGAACTCGAATAAACGGGGTTTCTTTTCCTCGTGTAATGGTTTCATATGCCTGACAGCGATACCTTCAATTTCAGCCGACTCCGCCATAACCTCATCGCTCGTTATAAGAGTAGCTCCGTGACTGAGAGCTAGCTTTCGAATATTTGATCTAACCTCTGAATCCGTAATTTCCTCCGCCGAGGGAACGTCACCCACGAACTCCAAATCGATAATTCCTTCAGAGGAAAATTTTTTCAATCTCCTTAATTCATCTAAACCACTAAATCCGGAATCTCTGCCCATACCGGCCCTGCTTTCGAGTTCAGCAAATATGATTCTAGGAACAATAATTTTTTTATCTTCTAATTCCCCGGTCTCCACCAACTGTGTAATTCTACCATTAACGATGATGCTAATATCTGGAATGTATATTTCTTTCATGTCTATCATCCTACACCATACTCTATATGGTATAAATATTGCGCATTTTCGGTTATTTTAAGCAAGCTCAAATTAATAAAGCCAAAGCCTGACAAATAACTGAATAAATCAATCAGAGGTCTTGAGATATACATCCCCCTCTGTTTCGTTGTCTCTGATCATATGGAGAGCCTCACTGGCCCTGAACGCAGAGGCAGTCGGTTCTTCAGCTATTCCGACTCCTGCCTTCAGGTCAATTCCAGTTCTATCCTCCGTGAGGCGAAGTATTTTCTCGATATCTTCTTTACCAAGACCGTTACATGGAGCCATATAATTATCCCCTCCCGTATAGAATACCAGAGAATCCTCCTTAACAAAGAGGTTTGAGAGAGTAAGATATACCTTCTGAATCAGTAAATGTGTGTCAAAAATCGGATCAGAGTCCGTAAAACCAGTCGCATGATCTATGTCAATATGAGCTATTTGGACGCTGCTTTCCTCAGGAAACGAAAGTCCCTTTCCTACAACTTCTTCACTCCTTTCCTCGGACTGAGCACTGCCTTTTCTCTGAAGGGCTCTGCTGGCGAGTTTCTGTGCCTCATATGCGGTTACTGCTGAACCTATCCCGAAGCTCACAGTGACTGGGTACTTCTCCCCAATCCTCCTCTGAACCTTCCGGTGATGCTTCTTGGAAACTCCATTAGAAACAATCAAAGTGTTATCAAACCGAGTCATGAAAGCCAACGCTCCCTTCTCCGAAAATCCCTCCTCAATATCAGCAAAAAGACGTGTCTGAATCATTTGTAAATACGCCTCTGGCTTCGGTTCGGGTTCGACCGTCCAGGGTCCGTAATTATCGAGCTGCGCCAAGGTTATTTGTATTTTCTTTTTCTCGCTCATTTGCAAAACCATCGCTATTCTTATTGAGTTAGGTCCATTAAATAATATTTCATAAAGAATACTAAACCACCACTATGAAAATTCTCCAGCACGAAACGAAAAAAGGAAGTATCAACAGAAAAGCAGAGCGGGTAAGAATGAAAGTCTATATGGAAACTTACGGCTGCACCATGAATCAAGGCGACTCCGAAATAATGTTAGGTAAGCTGGAGGAGTCAGGACACGAAGTAGTTGATAAAATAAAAGAAGCAGACTTAGTCGTATTGAATACCTGCGCCGTGAAAAGACCCACACTCAACCGGGTACTCCACCGCATAAAGGAACTAAAGAATAGCGATAAAAAACTCGTAATTGGGGGATGTCTTCCCCTTATAGATCACGAGAAGATAGAAGAAGCTGAGGAAGTTGAAGGAATCATCTCATGCCTAACCACGGACCAGATAAGCGAAGTAATAAATAGAATTTCCAAAGGCGAGTCCGGGATCGAAATCATCGAAGGAAAATCCAAAAAGATTGGCATGCCAAAGCACCGCCAGAGTCAGATCAGCGCTCCGGTACCAATAGCTGAAGGATGTCTCTCAAACTGCAGTTATTGCTCGGTCAAGTTTGCGAGAAGGAAACTCAGAAGCTTCCCACCTCAAGATATCGTGAGGGAAGTAGAAAATGAACTCGAAAACGGGCGCAAGGAGATATACATTACCGCTCAGGACACGGGAGTATATGGGATGGATATCGGAACTGATCTCTCACAACTTCTTGAGAAAATATCTTCTATAAAAAAGAAGTTTAGAGTCAGAGTGGGGATGATGAACCCTGCAAGAACAAGAGAATTGACGGACCGACTGATAGAATCATACAACGACAATAAAATTTACAAATTCTTGCATCTGCCCATACAAAGCGGAAACGACGAAATCCTGAAAAAAATGAGAAGGGAATACACCGTCGAAGATTTTCTGAAAATAGTGAAAAAATTTAGAGCGAATTACCCCGACATGTATCTGGCAACCGACATTATCGTTGGGTTCCCCGGAGAAACAAAGAAGAAATTCTTGGATACATGTGATTTAATGAAAAAGGTAAAGCCCGATAAGATAAATCTCACACGCTTTACTCCGATGCCTGGAACTGACGCGGAAAGAATGAATCAAGTAGAGAGTGAAATAAAGAAAGATAGATCTAGAAAAATGACAAAGATACACCACGAGATAAGTTACGAAAAAAACAGAGGATACATAGGACGAAGGGTCGAAGGGCTGATAGTAAAAAAAGGGAAAAAAGGTGGATATGAAGCAAGAATTCATAATTATAAGCCCGTCATTGTCGAGGACGGAGTTCCCGGAAGATTTGCCTCAATCAAGATAAAGGATGCTGAACCAACTTATCTAATAGGGGAAATAGAGGAGATCAAAAAATGAAACCCGATATCGTTTTCACTATAGCCGGTTCGGATTCCGGAGGGGGCGCCGGACTACAGGCTGATCTAAAAACCTTCGCAGCACTGGAAGTACACGGAACTTGCATTATCACCTCAGTTACTGCTCAGAACACTAGGGGAGTGAGAGGAACAAATGATCTTCCAGGAACCTTCGTCGGGAAACAGATTGATGCCGTGGCTAAGGACTTCGACCCAACATGGGGGAAAACCGGAATGCTGAGCAATCCCGACATTATAGATGTTGTTAAGGAAAAAGTAAGCGAATATGATCTGAAATTGGTTGTCGATCCGGTAATGGTAGCCGCAAGCGGATCCTCACTACTAAAAGAAGAAGCATTTGAAAGTCTCAAAGAGCTTGTGGGAGACTCCTTTTTAGTCACCCCAAACGTTCCCGAGGCCGAAAAACTTTCAGGACTTCAAATTGAAGGCTACGAAGACGTAGAGCAAGCTACTGAAAGGATTTTCAGCAACCTCGGACCAAAAAATGTTCTAATAAAAGGGGGCCATTTAGGAGGAAAAACGGTCAAAAATTTTCTATACGGTAAAAGTGGAATCGAGAACTTCGAAACTCCCCGGATTCCAATTCCTGACGTCCACGGAACAGGATGCACATTCTCTTCAGCCATAACGGCAAAACTCGCCAAAGGAAATGACTTGATCACTTCTATAGAGGAAGCTGGGCATTTTATGGTCAGTTCGATAAAAGGCAGGTTGAAAATAGGAGAAGGACCCCCTACTGTAAACCCCCTGGCCGAAATCTGGAAAGTGACCGACGGTACCAGAGAGGTTAGGCAAGTTCAAAAAGCAGCAAAGAGTTTATCCAAACGAAAAGAATTCGCCAAACTGATACCGGAGGTCGGAACGAACATAGCAATGGCAAAAAAGAATGCCGAAAAAATAACGGATGTCGTAGGTCTTTCAGGGAGAATCGTAAAGGTGGGAGGAAGACCGTATCAAACTGGTATACCCGTTAAGGGTGGTTCCGAACATATTGCCAACATAGTCTTAGCAGTGAAAAAAAGAAACCCTGAATATAGATCGGCGATGAATATCCGGTTTTCGAATGAAATAGTAGAGAAAGCCGAAGATCTAGGACTCTCCTCGGCAGAATTTAATCGAGAAAACGAACCAGAAGGAATAAGAACGATGGAATGGGGGCCCAAAAGAGCAATAGAAAATGCAGGGGAAATTACAGATATAATTTATGATAAAGGGGCTGTAGGTAAGGAACCAATGATCCGAATCATAGGAAAAAACGCGGCGCAGGTCGACAATAAAGCTCTCTCAATAATGGAAGAGATGGATCCCTGATTTTGCTCTCTACAACTAGAGGATGGATAACCATGAAGATACATGCGGACCTAGAAGTTGAAGGGATAGTCCAAGGAGTGGGTTTCCGTCCTTTCTGCTACAGAACCGCAACTGTACTAGGTCTAAGTGGAACGGTTAAAAATACCGGCAATGCTAGGGTCGAAATAATCCTAGAAGGGGAAGAAAATGCCATTGAGGAGTTCGTTAAAAAATTGAAGCATGAAAATCCTCCAATAGCGCGTGTGGATAACGTCAAAATATCAAAGAGAAATAAACTCGACGGGCTAAAGGAATTTAAGATATTGGAGAGTGACGAGGAAAAGTCCGGAACTTCCTCTGTACTTCCCCCCGACATTGGAATCTGTGATGACTGCAGGAGGGAGATGTTCAGTCCCGAAGATCGGAGATATTTGTACCCGTTTATCTCATGCATTAACTGCGGACCCCGTTTCTCAATAATTAAAGATGTCCCTTACGATAGAAAAAGAACCTCTATGAAGAAATTTTCATTGTGTAAGCTCTGTCAGAACGAATATACAGACCCCTCCAACAGAAGATATCACGGTCAAACCATTTCCTGTTCCAAAAATGGACCTGAGCTCAGGCTTTACACAGGCGAAGGAGAAAAAATAGAATCTGAATCTCCAATCAGAAAAGCAGCAAAAATGCTCGACGAGGAAAAAACAGGAGCAATAAAGGGAATAGGAGGAATACATATTGCCGCCAAGGCTAGTGATGATTCAGTTATAGCAAAACTTAGAAAAACCTTCGCCAGACCACAGCAACCCTTCGCAATAATGGCCAAAGATCTTAACACGGTAAAATCGTTTGCCAAAGTAAACGAAATGGAAAGCGAGATTCTCACTTCAAACAAAAGACCAATCACACTGTTAGAGGAAAAGGAAAAATCATCTTTGTCGGAGCTAATTTCACCAAAACTAAATAATATCGGGGTTATGCTCCCGTACTCAGGAATCCACCTGTTACTTTTTCACTACGGAAGCTCGCCCGCTTACGTAATGACAAGTGCAAATATGCCGGGTCTCCCAATGGTTATAGAAAACTCAGAGGCTTTTAGAAGATTAGGCAAAAAGTTGGATTTTCTTCTGCTTCACGATCGAAAAATAGTGAATAGATGCGATGATTCAGTAATAAGAATTAGCGGAGGAACTCCAGCCTTTCTGAGGAGATCTCGGGGTTATGCTCCAACTCCAATAGAAACCAGTAGGCAGAAAAACAAAAAGAAGATACTAGCCGTAGGAGCCGATTTGGACAACACAATTTCAGTAACGGAAGGAGGAAGGATCTATCCGAGCCAATACATCGGAGATGTGGAAAACATAGAAACTGAAGAGTACCTAAAAAAGACTTTGAATAGATTTATGGACTTTTTAGGAATAGAGTCCCTTGATTTAATCGTAAGAGACAAACATCCTGAATTTGAAACAACCAGAATAGCTCGAGAACTCGGAAAGAAGCTAAACGCGGAAATAATTGATATACAACATCATAGAGCACATGTTCATTCCCTAATGGCCGAACATGAAGTTAAAGAAATAATTGGCATAACCGCCGATGGTATTGGATATGGAGATGACGGAAACATCTGGGGGGGCGAAGTTTTCGCAGGCAATGAAGAAAAAATATCTCGAATAGGTGGAATAGAAAGTTACATGCTTCCAGGGGGAGATCTGGCAACTAAATACCCTTCGAGATCCGTGGCCGGGATTTTGTGGGGGCATCGAGATGCCGATCATATAAGTAGAGTCCTTGAGACCCATTGTAAAGAATTCGTGAGAGAGGGCGAAATAAGAGTTACACTCAAGCAGTTGGAGACAAATCTGAACACTCCCATCGCCAGTAGTACCGGAAGAGTTCTCGATGCAGCCTCTTGTCTATTGAAAATCTGTGGAGAGCGTACTTATGAAGGGGAACCTGCGATGAAGCTGGAGTCTGTGGCAAGTAAAGGGAAACCAGAAAACGTAGAACTGCATGCTCCCCGAGTAGACAATAATAACCTAAAACTATTTCGCGTCTCGGAACTCCTTGAAGGCATAGTAGAAAACTTACAGGAAGGGAAAAAAAGAAGGGATATAGCCAGCGGTGTCCAGCGCGAGCTGGCGGACTCATATGCCGATATAGCCATTGAGACCTCCAAGGAAATTGGAATAACAAATGTAGGAGTTTCCGGAGGAGTCTTTTATAACGATGCGATAACGAGCCGTATCAAAGAAAGAATAGAGAAAGAGGACCTAAATTTCTACCAAAACATAGAAATACCTCCAGGAGACGGAGGCATATCGATAGGGCAAGCACTAGGAGCTATGAAAAAAATCGGCTGATCATCCCACAAACGTAGGTCTACGCGAAATTCTTTCTGGTAGAGGAAGAGGACGATAAGGCAGTCCATCTGTTCCTTCTTCTACCCTCTTAATCAATTTCTCCATTGACATCTTCTTCTCCCCTTCCCCCCTAATTCTAACTGGAACATTAACCGAATCCGCTTCCCTATCCCCGTAAACGATGGTATACGGAACCCATTCCTTTTCGGACCTTCGAATCCGTTTCCCCACAGTCTCATCTCTATCATCAACATCCGCTCTAATCCGATGGGAGGATAGTTTATCCACAAATTCTAAACAATCTTCAAGGTGCTCATTGCCGACCGGAACCAACCGAACTTGAGTAGGCGCCAGCCAAAGAGGGAATTGAGGTTTATCGGAACCCCTCATAGCATCTTCCAGTAGAAAAGTTAAGGTGCGCTCGATAGAACCAAAAGTTGAACAGTGTAGTATAGTACATGGATATTCCTGATTATCTTTCCCTATATACGTTATATCAAAACGCTCTCCATTCACTTTATCCATTTGAACTGTAGACACCTGAGTAGCAACACCACTTGGATGAATTGCCTGGAACTCGTTCTTCATAGAATAGTAGTGGCTCCTTTCTTTCATTAGTTTAACAAATCCCGGTACTCCCATTTTTTTGGTTATCTCCTTAATCCATTCCTTGTTTTTCTCCCAGTACTCTTCTGTCCCCTCCCAGCCCATGACCCAATCTCCCTTACTAATAATGGAATCCATCACATCCTTGCAGAGGTAAGACAGCTCTTCAAACTCCTCCTTAGCAGCATCCTCCGATCCTGTAAAAGTATGCATATCGGTCATGAGAAAATTTCTAACCCTTCTAAGACCCGTCAGCTCGCCCTTTTGTTCCTTCCGAAAACATGAAGCCTCTTCATACTGTTTAAGGGGCAGCTGCTTGTAAGTAAACACCAAGTTCTGAGCATAAGGGAACTGACCGGGGTCTGATGCAGGCCTAAGAGCTAGTTTCTTTCCACTCTCCTCCCAACTATAAATTTTTTCCTGAAATTCCCCAATTAACTTCTTAATCCTATCATCGTCTAGCCTATAAAGAAGAGGATTTTGGATTTTGAACGCCCCATACTCCCTTGCAAGCCTATCCTGATAGTCAAGAATTAACTCCTTGATGAGATTGCCCTTTGGATGCCATTTAAAGTTCCCAACATCACTAACATCACAATAATCCACGAGTTCATGACGCTTCATAAGATCTATATGTTCTGGTTCTCCCTTATCCTCGCCTTCTCCTATCTCATAGTTAACAAACTTCTCGAGATTCTCGAATTCCCTTTCTTCCCTACCGAAAATTTCATCTTCTCTCCAATTAAGTTCATCTATTTCGTGTTCTTTCCCCTCCCGGTCGATTATTATGAATCTAAAGAATTCTTCTTTCTCTTCCCTCTCCTTAGCAGGCTCCTCATCCTCTGGCTTAATCTCCCGGGAAAGCTCAGACAGCGGATGTCCCTTACAGCTCAAATCAAATCTTTTATACCATCCAAAAGGAGCACGTAGAACTTCGACATTAGCCTCCTCAAATCTCCGGGTTATACCATCCATAACCTGAATTGCCGTTTCAGGAGAGGACAGAGATTCACTAAGATGGGCATAAGGATATACTACTACAGAGCCAGCACCCACATTGTTCCTCACATCATTGATTTCATCAAACGCCTTTCTTATGACTTGATCAGGATCCTTTTCATCCCTCTCCTCAATGGCCATAAAAGCAGCCAGAGTTTCCTCTGCACGTCCCGATTTTTGTTCCTCCGATATCTCCTCCGCTATTTTCGTTTCTTTCCTCGCTTCATATTCCAAGTAATCCGCGTGAATTAGTAGAAGTCTCATCCATTCACCGACTCGATATTTTGGTTAGACCTTTTTAAAACATACTCCTCCGATTTTCATCTCAAATATCAAATTTCATATAAATTAGAAATAATGGATACATGGCCAACTATTGGATCCACTATCCCTGATTCAGAACGCCATGGGGAATGTTCTCTCAAAGTTCCAATAAAATCCAGAAAAATGAGATTTTAAAGTTATTATCCGCCAGCTACCGGAGGAAATATTGCAACGACATCACCATCATCCAACTCTGTATCCACCCCATCGAGAAGATTGATCTTTCGACCATTAACCATAATACTTATGGAATCTCTCAAGGTCAATTCATCTTCTTTAAACATTTTTTTCCCAATGCCTTCCTCTTTTTCCGAAACAATCCTAAGAAGTTCTTTGACAGAACTGGCGGACAACTTAATTTCGCTTTTGCCTACTTCATCTCTAAAATTAGCGAAAAATCTAACGGTTACACTCATACTATCCCTCCAAACTGTTTCTGCATTAACAACATATCTTTCAATTTAAATTCTGGTACTTAAATCATATTAATCATCTTCGTACTGCTACTAATGAAATCTTTAAAACCCTCCGAGATTAAGAAATTCAACCCAAAAGTCTCTCCCCTTCATTAAAAATCAGAAAAGACCCGAAACGTTGCCTCCTTCATCAATATCAATATCCTCAGCTGCTGACCTTTCAGGCAGGCCAGGCATGGTACGAATCTCCCCCGCAGAAGGTACCAAAAAACCAGCTCCGGAATTGATTCTTATCTCTTTTATCTTAAGTTCGAATCCCCGAGGCCTTCCCAAAAGGTCAGGGTCATCGGAAAGTGATTGGTGAGTTTTGGACATACAAATCGGCAAATCGTCCATATTAACCTTTTCAATCCTTTCTAAATCCCTCACAGCATTCTGAGTGAAAACAACCTCCTCAGCCCCATAAATTTCCTCAGCTATTTTCGAAATCTTCTTCCGAGGGGAGATTTCAAGGGAATATAAGAAATCAAAATCCGTTTGGTTATCGCAAAGTTCAACTACCTTTTCCGCCAAATCAATTCCTCCATCTCCCCCTTCTTGATAAACTTTAACCTCAGAGAAGGATATTTCTTTTTTCTGGCAGAACTTCTTTATAGACTTCAACTCCTCGTCTGTATCCGAGGGGAAACGATTAATCGCTATGACAACCGGTAAACCAAACATCCGAATATTCTCAATGTGTTTCTCCAAATTCTCAAAACCTTCTTTCAATGATCCTACATCTTCTTTGTCTAGTTGGTCGGACGGAACGCCGCCCTGCCTTTTGAGCGCTCTAGCCGACACAACAAGCACCGTTGCATCCGGTTCAATATCGCCTTCTCTGCAAACGATATCAAAAAACTTCTCAGCGCCCAAGTCTGAACCAAATCCGGCCTCAGTTACAAAGTAATCCGAGAGACCCATACCGATCTTCGTAGAAATAATGCTACTCGTGCCGTGCGCTATGTTGGCAAATGGACCACCATGTACGAAAGCCGGACTTCCTTCAATAGTCTGAACAAGATTGGGTTTTATGGCGTGTTTTAGCAACGTTGCCATTGCTCCCGAACCACCAATGTCCGATATCCTAATAGGTTTATCATCGAAATTGTATGCAACTGTTATCCGAGAAAGCCTCTCCTTAAGGTCCAAAATATTTTCTGAAAGACACAAAACAGCCATTACCTCAGAACTAGCAGTAATACCAAAAGAGGTCTCATTTGGCATTCCATCAGAGCTTCCACCCAATCCCACAACGACATTTCTCAACGCTCTATCGTTCATATCCATTACTCTGGGCCAAACTACATTCCTAGGATCAATATTAAGGCCATTACCTCGGTGCATTCGATTATTTATCATAGCCGAAATCAAGTTGTGGGAGATTCCCACCGCATGAAGATCGCCTGTAAAATGCAAATTAATATCCTCCATAGGGAGAACTTGAGAATATCCACCCCCAGCTGCGCCCCCCTTCATTCCCATAGTGGGTCCAATCGAAGGTTCACGAATTCCCAAAGTAGCATTTTTTCCTATTTTTCTAAGGGCCTGTGTCAGTCCTATGGTAACCGTTGTCTTACCTTCCCCCTTGCGGGTAGGCGTCATAGCAGTGACGAGAATAAGGTTTCCAAACTTATCCTCCAAATGGTCTCTCATCGAATCAAAACTCAGCTTGGCTTTGAAGTCTCCCAAAGGCTCAATCTCATTCTCGTCTAATCGTAATTTTTTTGCAATATCAACTATATTTTCCAAATCAGTGCGATTGGAGATTTCAACATCCGATCTCATCGTAAAACCAATTAAACCACTCCCTTTAAAAGTGATTACCCTTGTAAAGGAAGGTTTAATCCGAATCGAATAATCGAAAGCATAAAAAAACTTTTCGGTTAAAAAAGAAGATAAGTAAGGTTCAGGTTTTATTTTTATTAAGCCACCTATTTAACTAAGAGGAGAGGAAAATATTGAATTTAATCTTGGCAATTACAGGTGCAAGCGGATCCGTCTACGGAAAAAGACTTCTTGAATTCTGTAAAGAAAAAGAAATGAAAACTTTTCTCATAGTATCCTCCGCGGCGAAAAAAATAATTTCACATGAACTTGACATGGATATAGACAAATTGGATAAAATGGCTGAAGAAAGATACTCAAATGACGATATAGAGGCTCCGATTTCTAGTGGGTCCACAAAAACCGATGGAATGGTAATAATTCCCTCAAGTATGAAGACGTTAGGTTCGATCGCCAACGGAATTGCGGATAACCTAATTACCAGGTCCGCAGATGTTACCCTAAAAGAAAACAGAAAGCTGGTGATAGTTCCCAGAGAATCCCCATTTAGAACAGCACATATCAAAAATATGGAAAAACTAAGTAGGGAAGGTGCAGTCATCCTACCGGCAAGTCCCGGATTTTATCACCACCCCCGGGAAATCAGCGACTTAGTCGACTTCGTTGTGGGCAAAGTTCTAGATCAATTCAAAATTGATCACGGCCTTTACGAAACATGGGGGGGATTAAAGGAAAAATGAGTCTGAGGGAACTCATCGAAAAATTGAAGGAAAACCGGGAACTCACAACAGTAGACAAGAAGGTCTCACCAAAATATGAAATAGCAAAAAGACTTCAAAAAACAGAAAATGCTGTTCGGTTTAAAAAGGTAGCGGGAAGCAAATATGAGGTCGTAGGAAACATTCTGGGATCAAGGAAAAGAATAGCGGAAGGTCTCGGAATTCCAAAAAAAGAGATTATTGATCTGATGAGAGAATCCATCTCCTCGAAAAAAAAGCCCGAAACGACAGATACCGGTCCAGTTCAAGAAATCGTGGAAGAAGACCCAGACCTTAGAGACCTACCCATTCTGAAGCATTTTGAGAAGGATGGGGGGCCATACATAACCTCAAGTATCATAGTCGCTGAGGACTCAAAAGGAACTCAAAACCTTTCATTTCACCGAATGCAACTTTTAAAAAAGAACAAACTGGCAGTGCGAATAGTACCCAGAAATCTGCACAAAATGTTTACGGAGGCTGAAACAGAAGGTAGGCCTCTGAAGATAGCTGCAATATTAGGAATAGGACCTGCATTAGCACTTGCAGCAGCAACATCCCTAGATTACGAGGTAAACGAGTACGAGATTGCCTACGCCCTTTCAAAAAACTTCAAACTAACTGAATGTAAAACCGTTCCACTCAAAATTCCCTCAAGCTCTGAAATCATACTAGAGGGAGAATTATTAGCTAAAGAAAGAGTAGACGAAGGACCATTCACAGACATAACTGGGACTTACGACGCAGTAAGAAAACAGCCTGTATTCAATGTGAAATGCATCACCCACCGAAGAAATCCGATATATCAGGCTTTGCTGCCCGCGAGCAAGGAACATCAGCTGTTGATGGGACTGCCAAGAGAGCCTATAATCTTTGAGAAGGTGGAGGAGGTCGCAAAAGTAAAAGATGTAGCCCTGACCACAGGAGGGTGTGGATGGCTCCACGCCGTGATAAGCATAAAAAAGGAGAACCCAAAAGACGTGAAGAGAACGATAGACGCCACCTTTAAAGCTCACTCAAGCCTTAAACACTTGGTCGTGGTCGACGAGGACATAAACGTACACAACCATAACGAAGTGGAATGGGCAATAGCCACACGATTTAGAGGGGACAGAGATTCATATATAAGATCCAAGGAAAGAGGCTCAAGCTTAGACCCCACCGCCGATCCAGAGACCAGAATCGGATGCAAAACTGCTCTGGACGCAACAAAAAATCTAGATAGACCTGACAAGTTCGAGCGAGCTAAAATCCCGGATTGAGAAAAGAGGTAGAAAAATGTATCTAAATAAAAAGCAAGAAAGCATGCTCTCAGGAGAAGACGGCGAAGCAATAAGAAAGGCAATGGAGATATTGGTGGCCCTTGGAGATATATACCAAGCGGAAAGATTAATACCAATTAAAAGCGCACATCTCTCCGGAGTATCCATCAAAACAGCAGGAGAAGCTGGATTGGACTTTATAGAAGAGATGGCAGACTTAGGAGCTAAAGCGAAAGTAAAAACCACTATAAATCCAGCAGGCATTGACCTTGATAACTGGAAATCTATGAACGCACCAAAGAATTTTTCCAACAAGCAGATACAGATGATAGAAGCATACAAAAAAATAGGAGCGGAACCCACCTGTTCCTGTATACCGTATTACATTAACAATAAACCATCCTTTGGCGACCATATCGCTTGGGCCGAATCTTCGGCCGTAGTATACTCAAATTCAGTTTTAGGGGCAAGAACAAATAGAGAGGGAGCACCCAGTGCTCTAGCTTCCGCCATAACTGGATTAACGCCTCTACACGGTTATCATAAAGACGAAAATAGAAAGGGTACAGTTAGGATAGAAGTTGACAACAAAATACCTCAAAATGGAGAAACATTCCCATATAGCGTGTTGGGGTATTGGATAGGTAAAGAATTCCCAAACGATGTTCCAGTAATCGAAGGAATCAAGCCAAATAAATCTCAAAAAAAGGCATTAGGCGCTGGTTTAGCCACCTCAGGAGCCATAGCCCTCTTTCATATACCAGACGAAACTCCAGAAGCCAAAAGAAATCCAGAGCTGTGTAAAACTAATAAGAGAGTAACATACGGACGGAACGAAGCAGAAAAAGTTGTTGAAGAGCTTGACCAGACGAAGGACGTCGACTTAATTTGGTTAGGATGTCCGCACGCCACAATTGATGAAGTCAAACGTGTTATTGAAAGATCCAGCGGTGAAAGAAAAGCCTGGATATGTGTCCCAAGAAAATTTAAAGAAAGACTTGAATCCGGAAACCTATCGGAGAAAATTGAGGAGAAGGGGTTTAAGCTAATCTATGACAGCTGCATGGTCGTCTCCCCATTAGCAGAGATGGGGATCTCGAGCATAGGAGTTAATTCTGCAAAAGCAGCAAAATACGCACCTTCTTTAGCGAACGTCAAGGTACACTTTGCGCCGCTGAAGGAGCTGATAAAATGAAATTCGAGGGAGAAGTTGTCAAAGACGGAGAAGCTGAGGGAAAAGCTCTCGTTACGGACGAACCCATATCCTTTCTAGGTGGAATCGATCCCAATTCTGGGAAGATAATAGAATCAGACCATCAAATCGAAGGAAAATCAGTAAAGCAAAAAATCTTGATTTTTCCACACGGCAAAGGCAGTACAGTTGGATCCTACGTCCTATATCAGTTAAAATCAAACGGAAAGGCTCCCGCAGCAATAATAAATCGTAATGCAGAACCAATTGTTGCCGTCGGCGCGATAATAGCGGATATACCGATGCTTCATAAACTCAATAGAGACCCCATAAAAAGAATAGAAAATGGCGAACACCTCAAGGTCAAGGGTAGATTTCTGACGAGGCAGAAATAAATGAAAAATCCAGCTGAAAAGTTCGAATGTCTCGCATGCGGTCATACCGACTTCCGAATGAGCAATAAACCAGTCGGTGACTTAGAAGAGAATGGCTGCCCCAATTGTCAAGGAGATATGATCGTCAGAGAAAATGACGACTTGCCAAAGCGAGTCAAAGAAATCGGAGAAACAGTTGAGGATGTATTCAATATTTGGGATTTCGCAATGACGAAAGATCAGATGGAATTCCGGGTTGATTTTGAAGAAAGCGCAGAGGAATCATTCGAAAAATTTACCGAAAAAATAGAGTCATTAGGATATTTTTCAAAAATCGAGCGTGAAAATGAAGAAGTAAAAATTTTGATAAAAAAACAACCTAAAATCGGCGAGAGCAACGTCTTGATAAACATTATTCTGTTTTTAGCCACTATCGGAACCACCGCGGGAGTGGCAGGATACTGGGGTTTATATGGTCCGGACCTAGGCAAGGCAGTAATGTTTTCCTTTTCCATATTGACCATACTCGGAGCTCACGAACTCGGACATAAATTCACCGCCATGAAAAACAACGTAAAGGCCAGTTGGCCTTATTTTCTGCCAGTCCCTCACCCATGGATTGGAACCTTCGGAGCGGTAATAAAAAATAAATCCCCCATCCCCAACAAAAACGCCTTAGTAGAGATAGGAGCTTCTGGCCCCATAATAGGATATTGCATGGCAATACCCTTCACAATAATAGGCCTCACGCTATCCTCATCGGGAGGAGGGGCGTCGGAGTTCGCACAACTGCCTAAACCGTTGATATTCTACCTACTTTCGCACCTCGCTATCGGAAGTTTTCCTCCCTCATTCCCTCCACATCCCTTTGCTTGGGCAGGGTTCCTTGGAATATTCGTCACTGCTCTCAATCTGCTTCCTACGGGACAACTTGATGGCGGACATATAGCCAGAAGTCTTCTAAATCAGGAGACCCACTTTATTCTCACCAGGGCCATTGGATTTGCACTTATTATATCTGGCTTGTTATGGCCAGGATTCGCGATACTAGGAGTTTTAGTACTATTTTTTATTGGAAAGCCCCATCCAGGACCACTGAACGACATATCCGGACTAAGCACAACTCATAAAATTTTAGCTATAACAGCCGTAGTAATCCTCATAATTTCATTTCCCTTACCTTTCTAGGGGGTGGAAATACGAAAAAAAGTAACAAAGGTTTCCTGATAGCTATTGAAGGCCCGGACGGTTGTGGAAAAAGCACTCAAACGAGTCTGCTAGGGGAGTGGCTTGAATCCGAAGGCTACGAAACCGAAGTAACCCAAGAACCCACTAAAGGACCAATTGGAAAAATTATCAGAAAATCCCTAAAAGGTGACATCGAACTCTCAGTAGAAACTGAAGCGCTGCTATTTGCCAGCGATAGACTGGAACACGTCAAAAAGACAATAGAACCAAACTTGAAGAAAGAAAAAATAGTCATATCGGAAAGATATGTGTATTCTTCACTTGCCTATCAGACATCGCGGGGACTCTCGAAGGAATGGGTAGAGAAAATAAATAAATATGCTACAAAACCAGACCTCACAATCTTAATAGATATCCCGCCAGAAATCGGGGCGCGGCGAATGAATTCCTCTAGAAAACTGGATACCTTCGATAAAGACCTAAAATTACAGAAAAGGGTGAGAGAAGCATATTTGAAAATTGCCAAGGAAGAAGGCATCGATCCAATCGACGGAACAAAAAGCAGAAGAGAAGTCCGGGATAACATCAGAAAACGAGTGAAAAAAAGTTACATGCTGAGCTGAGCCGAGAGAGGTAATTCCTTAAATACCTCCTCAGAAACCTTGCAAACCTTATTTCTGTATTTTTGAGGAGTATAAACCCTTATTAAATCGACATAACCTCTTAGAACATTCACAAGTCGTGAATTCCTAGAAAGAGAAACTTCTCTCTTCTTTCCATCGACATCTTTTTCAAATAGTGGGACTTCTGCAGGGTCTATATCTCTTGGATAGTAAGGCATAGAGGCTAAAGTAGGAACATCGACGGTTACATGTTCGGGATCAACACCCGCCCTTGAAGCTATTTCTTTCTCCCTTCCACGGCGAACGGCATAATCCCCCAAAAGCTTTGCAACATATTCATCCTTAACGTGAACATCCCTGTCAAAAGCTGTCTTAATCAAATTGCGACTCTCCAAGTCTCGAAAAATTTTTTCTGCCTTTTCGGCCCCCTCCTTTTCAGCTCCAGAATAATCATCAGGATTAAGCCTTCTTAACCCGTTTATAACGTAAGCATCATCCATTTCCAAAAATTCG
>JBKHIS010000060.1:0-6766 GCA_046538535.1 Hadesarchaea archaeon
CGCCCCCGAATGGTTCTATGGCTGAGGGGTGATTATGGGTCTCCACTTTGGCTGCAATGGACCTTTCATCGTCGAACTTTACTATTCCGGCGTTGTCCTCAAAGACCGAGACACACCATTCAGGCGATATTTCGTCGGTTGCTTTTTTTATGTAGTCTCTGATCAGTCTGATGTTTTCGCCGTTGAACTGTATATCCCCTTTGAACGTTCGGTGATAGCAATGCTCCGACCAGGCTTGGGCGATTGTCTGCACTTCCACATCGGTGGGGTCTTCATCTCTCTTCGAGAAATGGCTTTTGCACTTCTTCATATCTTCGAGGTTGAGTCCGAGCCCAAATTCTCGGCTAATTTTTAGTAACTGATCCTCGTCGGCTTCTCTTAACTTAATTCTTTTTAGCTCAAAGGGAAGTCCGCTTTCGGAGAATAGCTTGGATTCATCCAGTTTCTTCCACCTCGATGCGGTAGTCGTCCTTTACTGGGTTTGCTAGCATCTTTCGGCACATTTCATCCGCTCTTTTCTCTGCTTTGCCCAAAGAACTAGCCTTCAAGGTTATTTCATATATCTGTGCCGTGGCTACGTTTTCTACATTGTATCCCATATCCTTGAGAGCCCTTTTCGTTGTCAGACCTTCCGAATCCACGTGGTCGGGCTTGAGCCGAACTTCGATTCTTGCGCGATACGATTTAATTTTGATCCCGCTCCTCGTATACAAATTTTCCAAATTCACTTTTCACGGATACTTTATTTCCCTTTTCGTTTCTTTCGCATCTCCCGATTACCTTTGCTTCCACTTCGTAGTTCTTTGAAATTTCCACGACCTCCTTTGCGTGTTCTTTGTCGACTATTACCTCGAATCCAGAACCCATGTTGTAGTCCTCATACATATTCCTCCAGCTTTCTCCGGATTCGCTCTTTATTAATTGGAATATCGGATCGGGCTCGAATAATCCGTCTTTTATATAATGGATGTTTTTTCCGATTGCTAGGTCCTTCGTTTGCCCTCCCCCTGTATTGTGGACGAGGCCGGTGATTTTTTCTCCAAGTTTTTCAAGCATTTCGTGTATTATCGGGGCGTAGATTCTTGTTGGCGACACTATGGCCTCTCCAATGCTCATATCTAGGTCCTTGGGGGAATCCTCAATGGAGTACTTTCCGTAGTATTTGCTCTTCTCGCTTCCGATTTCAGGATATTTTTTCTCGTATTCCTCCTTTAATAAACAGTGTCTGGCGAGCGTTATTCCGTTACAAAGTATTCCGCTATTTTTTCTGTCTTCGTAGGAGGCCTTGCCTCCGCTGCGGAGTCCGACGATTAGATTTCCCGGCTCTACATCCTCGCCAGTGATTGCATCGGAGAGTTTTACTCTGCCGTAAAGTGTTCCGCAGACATCAATCGTTTTCATCTGGTCCGGTAAATCCGCAGTTTCTCCTCCAAGAAAGGACATCCCCAATCCATGTTTTTCCATCGAACGGAATACTTCTCTGAATCCTTCGTTTAAAACTGACAGGAGTTCTTTCTTCGGGAATCTCTTTTTGTTGATGGCTATATAGTCGATGAATGATATTGGCTTGGCTCCAACGCAAAGAATGTCGTCGAGGTTCATCGCTATTACGTCCTGTGGAATGCTTTTGAACCACTTCAGGTCTTCGGTTTCTCTCCATTGAAGGTAGTTCTGGACGGGCTTGCTCCCGGCGCTATCCGAGTGAAGAACCATTCCATTTTCTTCTATGTCCGGATCTTTCCCTACTGTGCAGAACGCGTTTGGAAAAATGTTTTCTATAGTGGATTCGAAGACTTCAATCCCTTTCTTTCTCGCGTCCACACCGACTTTTTCGTATTTGGAGCTCATTCAAAGACGTCCTTATATACCTTCTTGTCCTTCCACGCTTTCCTTTGCTGTTCTATAAACTTTTTCTGTCTCTTATCCCATTTTTTCTCCCAATCTTCCGAATAATCAATTCTCGTCCTTCCATCTTCGATTTCGATTCTCCCGTCGGCGTGGAGCTGTATTGCCTTCGGATAGGTTCGGTGCTCGAATATTAGAATTCTGTCGGAAAGAGTACTAACGGTGTCTTTTTCCTTTACGGGGACCGATTTTTGAAGTATGATTTCTCCCGCATCGACATCTTCCTCCGCGTAGTGTACGGTACATCCGGATACCTTTACGCCGTATTTGAGCGCTTTTTTCTGAGCGTCCAATCCCTTGAAGGAGGGGAGCAGAGCGGGGTGTATGTTCATGATTTTGTGTCTGTACTTTTCGATAAGATAGGGGCTTACAATTCGCATAAAACCGGCAAGTACAATCAGTGTTACTCCTTTTTCCTTGAAGATTTTGTTAATCCTAATTTCGTACTCCTTTCTGTCTCTGAGGTTCTCCGCATCCACTGTTTCGCTGTGGATCCCCCGGGATTCCGCAACTTTAAGCGCTCGAGCTTGGGGGTTGTCCGAAACTAGGCATCCAACTTCCACGTTGGTTAATATATCCATTTCAACGTGTTCAAGGATGGATTCAAAGTTGGATCCCCTTCCGGATGCCAGGATTCCCAGAGTTTCATCTTCCAAGAGTTCTCTCCTCTGGTTTTAATTGGTTCGGACCATGAAAAAGTCTTTTTTTATTACGTGGGCCAGAAGATCATTATTAAAGGCACTCCAACCAAAAAGATCAGTATCGTCAGTGGAATGCCAAGTCTTAGATAGTCCGAGAAGGTATATCCGCCTGGCCCCATGACCAGAGTATTTGATTGATGGCCTACTGGGGTCAGAAATGCGCAGGACGCACCCACTGCGATTGCCATCAGGAATGGATCTACAGAAGCTTCGAGTCCAGAAGCTACCCGAATTCCAATCGGGGCCATCAGGACTACCGTCGCGACGTTATTTATAACGCTCGACAGGAATAGGGTTCCCAGTAGCAGAATCCCCAGCGTGATCCAGATGGGTACCCCGCTGCTTATTTCGAGTAGATTGCTGGCTAATAAGTCCGCTCCACCTGTGGTTTCCAACGCTTCGCCGATGGGTATCATAGCCCCTAATAACACTATTATTGGCCAATCAATGCTTTCGTATATCTCTCGTATGGAGACGGTCCTCGTGAGAATTAGTAAAAGAGCAGCGAATGTAAAGGCAATCTGAACCGGAAGTATTCCAGTTACAGCGCTTGCTACGAAACCTCCGAATATTCCTAAGGAGAGGAATATTTTCCTTGGTTTCCCGATTCTCAATTTCCTCTCCGCCAGTGGGAGACAATCCATTGAGGAAATCGCATCATCCAACCTGTGAGTTCTACCTTGGATTAGCAAAACGTCTCCAGCTTTAAACCTTATGTTTGATATTTGTTGACGCATCTGCTTTTTCTGTCTGGAGACTGCAAGAAGGTTCACCCCATATTTAGATCTCATATTTATCTCGGAGGCGGTTTTTCCGATAAGCTGGGAATCCGCCCTCACCACTATTTCAGCGGTAGATATATCCTTTGATCCTTCCGCGTCTTCTCTGAACTTTCTCCCTCCCACGATCTCTGCGCCGCTGTTTCCGACAAAGGTCTCTAACTCTCCGGTCTCCGCTTCAATTATCAGGACGTCTCCTCTTTTGAGTTCAAACCTTGGCTCGGGTGTGTGTATGCGTTGTTTGTTTCGGATTAGACCGAGAAGGTTTATATCTGCCTGCGTGACTTCCTTGAGTTCTCCGAGAGTCTTTCCCTTTATTTCAGAGTCCGATTTGATCCTGACCTCGGTGGTGTAGTCCTCTATGCCGAATTTATCTTCCTCTGAAGCTTCCCCCCGTCTCCTTGGAAGCAATCTCCAGCCTAATAACGTGATGAAGCCTATTCCTATGATCGTGATCCCTACGCCTACCGGGGAAAAATCAAACATCCCGAACGCGCTTCCGATCTCTGCCTTACGAAACGTGGCTATGACAATATTTGGAGGCGTTCCTATGAGAGTCATAGTTCCGCCGAGAATGGAGGAAAAAGCAATTGGCATGAGAACATAGGAGGGAGGAGTGTTGTTTTTCCTGGCGAGCTGGATGGCGACGGGCATCATGACGGCAATTGCTCCTATGTTGTTTATGAAGGCTGAAGTGATGGATACTAATCCGCAGAGAACTCCTATCTGTATTAAGAGAGAATCGCCTAGGTTCATCAGCCTTCCTGCTATAACGTCTATAAGCCCGGAATTCTGAAGTGCCCGACTCACAATTAGTACGGCTGCAACGGTGATGACTGCAGGATGACCGAATCCTATGAAAGCGTCTTCTGCGGGTACGATCCCCCAAACCACTAACGTCATTAGAGCTATGATTGAGACGATATCGTATCGTATTTTTCCCCAAGTGAATAGCGCGAGTGCAACCCCGATGGTAATGAAAACTACCCAGTGGTCCATCATGGACTCAATTTACCTCCATTATTTTAATAAGGCCTCTGGCATTTTTCCATTGAATTTTACTTCTAATTGATTTGGGGTTTGGGTTTTAGGACTTAAAGGGCTCCAGAATTACACTCCTCTGAAAGGCCTTGTTCATCCCTTTCTATCCTTTTTCCCGAT
Source organism: Hadesarchaea archaeon (assembly GCA_046538535.1). Lineage (GTDB taxonomy): Archaea > Hadarchaeota > Hadarchaeia > Hadarchaeales > JAGGTB01 > CAYLJV01. The sequence goes on from JBKHIS010000060.1 coordinate 4,547, forward strand.
CATTAAGATTTCTGAAAGCGGTCGTGCTGTCCTCGAATTGTGATAAGTGGGGCTTTCTTCTTGAACTATACATATCCCGTCCACTGCCAGAACTCACCTAAGAGAAAGGTAAGAATGCCTGCCAGGAAGAATGCCGAGATCCAACGGAGAACTGTGAAGCCGATCTTCCGTGTGTTTTTGTTTCCGGTTCCTTCCACTAGACCGCTACCTATGACTGCGGGTATAATCGCTAGGCTGAATGAGACGGGCACTCCCATCTGTATTCCGATCTGAGCTATTAGTCCCGATGCAAGAAGGGCGGCTGTGGACCTTCTCGGTCCTACATTTGAGTAATCGTAGGATATCACATGGATTATTCTAGGGGAGAACATCCATGCTCCGATCAGGATTGCCATTCCACCAAATATCAGGAGATAGATGAGAGGTTGCCCTAGGCTCGTCAACGGCCCCACGGCAAGCCCAACTGAGGCAGCTCCTGCTGTGTAGGCGACATAGGATCCGGCAAGAAACAGTATTTTGTTTACCTTGTCTTCGGAGCTATTTTTTGATATCACTTTTCTTAGCACTTTCGCAAGCGAATATCCCAGTATAATAGCTGCTAGAGGGGTTAGAATCCAAAAGGAAACTGTTACCCCTGTTGAGGACCAGATTATTTGGTCTCCGAAAGCGAAGCTGCTTCCTAAGACGGCTCCAACTAGAGTGAATGCTGTTGGCATCGGATAGTCGGTAAGCACGCTAACTATTACTAGGAGGGATCCGACTACGAGTATGGACGCTGCCTGAGCGATTACTATATCACCTGTTAAGAGTCCGGAGCCGATGGTGTCGGTGACGTTTCCTCCTTGGATAACTGCCCCTATCATCGCGAATATACCTGCGACTAGAGAGAGTCTTAGCCCTGCTGAGGATGTGCTGTTTACTGGAGCAAAAGCGGGTGGAACGCTGGAGGCTCCGATTGATATGGCCATGAATAAGGCTCCGAGAATAGCTACTACCAAAACGATGCTCATTTATTACTCCTTGGCTGCAAATTTTTGTCTTAGCGCATTTCTATACTTATTATCTGGTGTGTGTATCTTCATTTCGAATCCGTCTTCGTTTCCACGAAGCTCTGCAGAGAACTTCTTAGCATCGAAGTAATATGGATTGAATTTGAACATGAAGTTCTTGTAAACTGACTCCTCTATTTTTCTGATCATTTTGAGAGTTTTTGAGGTGAAAGGCATGAAGAACTTCTTAAATGCTCCGAGAACTTTCTTTCTCTCTTTTCCCCTGGATTCGGAGCCCTTACTACCCTTAAGGTAATTCTTAAATTTTTCTTTTGCTTTCCGGAAGTCCCTCTTGAATCCTTCGCTCTTTTCCTCGACCTTAGTTTTTGGTAAAGACGCTTCTCTGACAGTTTTTTTCTCTAGGTCCTTTTCTCCGTCCTTCTCGTCAGGTTTCCAATGGTCGAAACAATCAACCTCATCTTTTTCCTCGCAAACTTCTTCAAGGGCGCCCTTGACCTCTCTGGAAAATTCGGCAATTTCTTTTAGCTTTCCCCTCTTCTTAATTCCGGAGTTTGTTTCTTCCGCTTCCATTCTGTTTTGAGACATTATTTTTATTCACCTCTATATATTTGGAGAAGTGGAAATGTCATCACTTTTAATATTTTTGGTAGATTTTGGATCAATCGGTTTTGAGTTTTCCTGTTAGTTATCGATATAAACGTCCTTAAATTCTGTAGCGTAAGGGAAACGGGAAGTTGGTGAGATCACATGCGTATATTATTCTTTGAAAGTCCAGTTTTTCTCAAAATCCTGATAATCTTGTCAGCATAAGTTTCTGCCCCTTTGGTTGAGGTGGACTTCGTCGGCCTTCAGCATTAGCTTTCTTTTTCTTCAGCAATTCTATTCTTCTCTTGATTTTTGGGACCAAGGGATCAAAAAATTATCTTCAAGAATCCCCCAAGAGGTAGTCGTTTTCTGGGAAATTCTTTCGTCTGCTATTGAGGCTATTTACCCTTCTCGTGGCTTTATTTAGCTTGTATTTCAGTACTACAGTAAATTCGCCTGTTTTTGTGGGCAGTGTTATTCTTGATTCAATTTTTTGGGTTTTCTTTCATTTTTCCGTCTTTTATTTATATTCCAATCCAATTAGGTCGATCAGTTTGTCCGATTGTATCGGGCTTATTTTCTAGCCTTTTCTGGCGAATATGTATCTTAAATTATGTATATGGGG
>JBKHIS010000018.1:0-17877 GCA_046538535.1 Hadesarchaea archaeon
CGTTGTTGAGGCATGATCTAAAAAACAAACTTCAAATTTCTTTGGGGTATGGCGAGCTATTGAAAGAAACCGATCTGACGGACGAGCAGAAAGAGTTCATAGGTAAAGACTGGAAGGCCAAACAGGAAGCATTAGACCTGATCGAAAAAGTGAGAAAGCTTCAAAAAGCTATAGACGAAGAGTTAAAGAAAATAGAAATCGGCCCTATTCTTGAATCAACAGTCGAAAAATACCGATCTGAAGCCTCAAATAGAAACATGACGATAACAATCGAAAAATCTGATGTTACTGTGAAAGGAGGATCATTCTTGGATGAACTCTTTTCTAACCTCGTCCTCAACTCCATTATCCACTCGAACGGAGATAGAATAAGAATCAGCACGAATCAGACCGATGAAAAGGTGATTATCACAGTTGAGGACGATGGAAAAGGGATACCCGACAAGGATAAGGAGAAAATCTTCGAAAAAGGGTTTAAGGATGAGGAAACTGGAGGAACAGGCCTAGGAACGTACCTCGTCAAGGAAATTGCAAAGAGTTACGGAGGCAGCGTGAAGGTAAAAGACTCAGAGCTAGGGGGAGCCAGGTTCGATGTAGAATTACAGAAATCCGCATCTTAAAGCGTTGAATCGAAGAGGAATTATTCTCTGCTCGCAATAGTGGTTACGGACTTTATGAAATCCATTCAGGATTATTTAATAATTTGTGACGGTGCACACGTCCTCTAGCTGAAATCGATTATGGACCGAAAGTTATTCCGATCACAAAAAAATAAGGTTATTTTTCCTTCCATCTAAGTTCCGAGCCTATCTTACTCATCGGATCCGAACTTCCTTATTTTCAGCCCGTAAAAGGTGGACGGCCCTCCGAATATAGAGAGGATGATAACATTCCCACAATAGAATACGGGACGAAGATCTATAGAAAGCGCAAGAGGACGGAATCTTCCGAAGACTTAACCGAGAGGGACCGAGAGAATTTCCCCCAGTACAGGCGCTACATGAAGATGAAAGGGCTCAGTGAAAGATGGATATTCGAGCTCTTGGGTCACCTCCTTTTCGTCTGCCTTAAAGCGAACACTTAATATCTGGCTTCCGCCACGGTTTCCACCCGGGCAAAAGGCGTCACCAATTCATTTTATGGAAAAACCGAGCACGGACGAACTCCAAATCGATCGGGCCGTCAGCAATAATAATGGATACCCTAGAACCGACAAGAAAAACCATAAATTACTTTCATCCCTCCCTCACTGAAAAAGGTTTATTTAAAGGAACGGGATTCCTTACTAGATTGGGTGATCACATCATGAAAATTAGAGAGTATGTGGACGAGTTCTACGGAATTCTTGCAGAGCTAGAGAACAAAAACCGTGAGGGAGACTTCAACGAGGCTGAGATAGCTCTTGGAATCCTCCAAGAGCGGGCAAAGGATCGGAGGATGGCTGCCATGGAGAACAGGCGGAAAAGCGAGAAAAAAGAGCCCGCGAGCGAAAAGCAGAAGAAGTACATGGACGACCTTGGGGTAGTCTATGAAGAAGGAATCACCAAGGAGGAGGCTTCGAGGGAAATAGAGAAGGCCCTAGACTCGAAAAAATAGGATTCAGATAAAAAGACGTGAAGACATCAGAACCAGGCCATCTGGACCGTGGACGTACAATGAGTCTATCTCTCAATTAAATATCAACCGCATTTTTAACTTCGTTCTTGATTATTGCTTTTTTAATCCCATATACCTCTTAATTTCTCTGAAATAGGGAAGGATTCCAGTTGAGCCGATTGTAAAAATCATGAAAGGTATTCGGAGGAAAAAATCCCTCGCATGCCCACCGACAAAATACTATCTGTGATAAAAAATTATAAAATGCAGTCCTCCAATAACTCTAACCTATCAGCACTTCAACTTGGAAAGCTCCTTGACATTTTCCATGAACTCTAGAACTGAAGAATCGCTTATCTTATAGATCATTTTTCGGCCTTTTCTCTCTTTTTCGACAAGACCACACTTGTGCAAACTTTTGAGGTGGTGCGAGATGAGAGTCTGTTCCTTGTCCAAACTCTCCATAATTTCGCTAACACACTTTTCCTCTCTTTTTAAAAGCTGGAGAATTCTGTAACGTATCTCGCTGCCGACGCATTTCAGGAGTTCTATCTCGTCCTTCTCTATTTCATTCATCTTTAAACCTATTTCTGTTGGTACTCACTAGAAATATTTTCTCGTCTTGTTCGCTATGGCTACCAGAGTCAACATTACGGGAACCTCTACCAGGACTCCGACCACCGTCGCGAGGGCGGCTCCTGAAGTTATTCCAAAGACTGAAATTGCAACCGCCACAGCGAGTTCAAAAAAATTACTGGCGCCAATTTGTGCAGCAGGAGCAGCAATTTCGTGGTCCAACCCCCAGAAATAGGACCATCCGTACGCGATGGAAAATATAGTGAATGTGAAGATTGTCAGCGGGATTGCGATCAGCAAGATATGGAGCGGATTGTTAATTATGATGTCCCCTTGAAAAGAGAATAGGAGTACTAGAGTTAGCAAAAGGCCTACAATCGTTATATTCCCCATCCTTTCAAGAAATACGTTTTCAAACCATTCCTTTCCTTTCTTACCAATCAAATAAGTTCTGGACAAGTATCCCGCCGTAAGTGGAATTCCAATATAGAGCCCTACCGAGAGTATTAGAGTATTGTAAGGAACGGAGATACCACCTATCCCAAGCAAAAATGTGACAAGCGGCACGTAGGCAATCAGCAATATTAGGTTGTTCGTAGCGACCTGAACGAGAGTGTAAGCGGCATCGCCATCCGAAAGATAGCTCCATACGAAAACCATCGCAGTACACGGCGCCGACCCAAGTAAAACAGCTCCAGCAATGTATTGACTCTGAAGCTCCGGTGAAATCAAACCTCCGAACACTATCGTCATAAAAAACCAGAAAAGACCATACATAACGAACGGCTTAATCAACCGATTGGAAGTCCAAGTCACCAACAGTCCTCGAGGTCTTTCCTTCACGCCCTGAATGCTCTTGAAATCGATCTCGGCCATCGCCGGGTAAATCATGAACCAGATCAGAATCGCGATAGGAATATTGACTTGCGCATATTCAAGCTCTCCCAACGTGTCCGGGATCAAAGGGACGAACCTCCCCAAAGCAACGCCGACGATGATACAAATCCCCACCCATACAGAAAGGTATTTCTTGAAGAAACTAAGCCCTCTCCCAACATCTGCGGCTTCTTTCTCGATTTCTTCTTATACCATTGACTCGAATCCTCCTGTTCGACAACCATTAATATGGATTCATATAAAAATCTATTCATATTAATGATGACATTCGAATGCTGACCTTTCTAATCATCGACCTGTAATAGCTGAAATGATATCAACCAAAGAGAAAAATCAACTGGTCTTCTAAATGCAAAGTAAGTTAGAGTAACTAGTTTTTCAAAATCTAGAAAAAGAAGTTGAACATCAGGCCCAGTAAGATTATCCCAATAGAAATCATCAACGCGTAAGTAACGATTAATCTCTTCTCCATTACCTTCTTCAACATGACGAATTGGGGCAGTGAAAGCGCAGCAACCGACATCATAAAAGCTATAGAAGTCCCAACCGGAAGGCCTTTACCGATAAGGCTCTCAACCACAGGGATGACCCCCATTATATTGGTATAGATAGGCACTGCGACCGCCACGGCCGCGGGAACGGCCAATGATCCCGTCAAGTATTCGGTCACTACTTCTTGAGGAACATAACCGTGAACGACAGCTCCGATCCCGACTCCAATTAACACGTATGGTATCACGGATTTTACAATCTCTTTCGCCTCCCTGTACGCCATTTTGCTTCTCTCTCTCAATCCAATCTCTTTCTCCGAATAGTCCTGATCTCCGATGTCGAATTCCCTCACGTATTTCTCGAACCCAAGCTTCGTAAGAGAGTAACCACCAGCGACCCCTATTGCTACTCCTCCGATGACATAGAGAAGGGTGATTTTCCAACCGAGGATCCCAAACAGAACGACTACAGAGGCTTCGTTCACCATTGGGGATACGAAGAGAAACGTTATCGTCATTCCAAAAGGTACTCCGGCGCCGACGAACCCTAAGAACAGGGGAATGGTGGAGCATGAACAGAAGGGTGAGACGATTCCTAGGACAGCGGCTCCAAGGTAGCCCAGAATGCTGTGTTTTCCCTTGAGATACTCTCGAACCTTTTCGGGTTTAACGTAGGTTCTCACGAATCCTACGCCGAGTATTACTAAAAATAAAATAAAGGAGATTTTTAGGCTATCGTAGATCCAAAAGTTGAGAGCTTCAGCTGCTCTACCCGAGAGACCTGTGAGCGAGACAATGTAATCGGCGATCATATCGAATATCATCTCTATCACCCTACTTCAGTATTTCAAGAATCTCATCTTTCGAGAGTAATCTCCCGCTGACCTTTACTTCGCCATCGACAGCTAGAGCTGGAGTGCTCATAACTCCTCTACTCGCAATTTCCCCGGGGTCTTCTACTTTTTCCAGTTGTATATCGTCTTCCGACAGATCCTCGATCGCTTTTTTGGTCTGATCCTCCAACCTTTGACAATTGACACAACCGGGTCCTAATATTTCAACTTTCATTCTTTATCTCCTCCGCAATTTTCAAGATTTTTCGGATTTTATCCGAATATTTTAATCGTCCCCAACGCTTCTTGCCACAGAGGTATCTTACAATATTGGACCTCTGGTCCTATGCAAGACGCTTGAAGACATCCGACATACTTTTGCATCTATGCACAATAATACAAAGTTATTTATAAATATTTTCACACTTCTCGTCAGGTAAATAAGTTTGCTGATGGCAATTCCCCCACAAGCTTTTCCCCTTCCACCACAAGGACCGTCGGAAACTTATTCCTCCTCTCCTCAAAACGCCTAATCCTATCAACAACCTCAGCAAAAGTCGAATCACTATTCACCGTAACGTAACCCAAATCCATCAATCCAGCAGCAGTATCCGGATCGAACCCAAGCAGAAAATCAATCCTCTCTCCGATCGGACTCGACCCTCCCGAGAATACCCTTCCTCCTTTCCCCCTCTACTAAAAGCAAGATGTCGGTGCCCTCGTCCGGATCAGACTCTCTTATCACTCCCTCAATTTCTTCATCCTTCAAATTAGAGAGTAAGTCTTCTGCCACAGCTTGGTGAAGCCCTAACAAAACCCTCTTTTGCTCCGAAGTCGACAAACTTCTAAAAATCGATAACCTATCCTCCCCCCCGGAAGACTCCAAATCCATCAAAACACCACTTAAAGAATCCGGCATTTTTCCCAAAACTCAGATTTGAACTCAAATTTTTTTAATTTATTATTATTCTTTATGTCAAATACAAGTTTAGCCCTTTCAATTCGTATTTCTACCGTTGCTAAATTAGGTTTTTTTATTATCGAAAAATTCTTACTTTCTAGAGCAGCAGACCCATGACAAATAACTTGTTTACCTATACTTCAAACAATTGATTAACAATTGATTATGTTAGTAAAGAATAGACGATCAAAAATCGAAATATCTGTTACAATCTCACAAGGTTTCATCTCGATCCTCAGTTCTCTTTTCCACTTCAGGTTCAGCCAACCCATCAGGTTCTCTATCCAGATTTTGCCACTTCTCCCTCCATATCTTAGTTGTCTCAAGGCTCTCAGCTCCATGTTCGGTATGTCTCTCTCGTATTCTGCATAAGAATGGTGTATTAACGCTGTCACCAGCGACTACAGCCTGTCCGGGTGTGAGGCCAGGTAATTCGGATAGTAAATCCTCCCCTATACCTTCAACACTACGGCTGACCGCCTCTTGGTCGTTTGGATTCTTAATTTGCATAATTATTTGAGTTTTGCATTGGGAGAGCACATCGTCGTCAATTTTGCTTGGGCGCTGACTGATAATACCAATTCCCACGCCGAACTTCCTTCCTTCACTAAGAATCGTGCTTAGCACTCCAAGGGAGCGAGCGCTTCCATCTGCCGGAGCAAAGCGATGTCCTTCTTCTAACATGATAAATACTGGAAAATTGAGTTCGCTTTCCCTTCCTTTTTCGGACTCTATTCTGGCTTTGTTTATTTTTCTAAGGAGAACAGTCGTGAGCATTTGCTGATCTCTCAAGCCCATAGTATCCAACTTTAGAACAGTACATTGCCCAGGTCGAAGAAGCCCTCTCTGGTCTCGATTACCCGAGAGGGAAATATGCTTACTATGGTGAAAGAGATCTCTATTCAAGGCCTTCTCAAGCCTCCAGTCCAAAGCTCGGGCGCTGCTTTCCAAATCCATGCTTCCTCCAACACTAGCGCATTCTTCTTTTATCTCCTCGAGAGATATGTACTCGTCTTCCTTATTCTGGAGATTATCCCAAGCCTCTGAGAGAACCTGTTCTTGAGCATCGGACGGATTGTCGAGTATTGAGAAAAGGTCGGACTTGTTCAGTTCCGAAATCTGAATTTTTATGTCATCCGGATTCCAGATTTGAACCGATGGAGAGTATCCTTCCTCAGTATCCTGGAATATTTTCTGATACTTTTCCTCTATTTCCTTAAGAGAACCATATTCTCCATGAGGATCAACAATTAACATTGCTGCCTTGGAGTCAGGCTTCATCATTTCTTCAGCTATGACTGCAGCAGTATACGACTTTCCGCTTCCGGTAGAGGCCAATATCGAAAGATGGGTAGACGTAAAAACATCTATTGGTAGGGAGATCTCGGTCTCACCCGGGCTTCTATGGAGTAACTCGCCGATTAGGGCAGTTCCACCTTGGTTAGATCCAGCCTCGGTGAGAAATTTCTCAAGTTCATCATTTGATGCTAGTTCAATTTCAGTCCCAGGATTTGGCACAATCCTTGGGTTGGTAAAATCATTCAATCTCTCATCATAGTAACCGATGACTACCGCCTTGATCCTATAAAGATCCGTTTCATCCCAAGAAATCCCTAACTTGCGGGCCACTAGACTAGGGGGAACCTCAGGATTTGACATAAAACGATCCGGGAAACCGCGACACTGCTCTCTGTTTATAACCCTTGCGAAGATGTTCTTCTCTTCCTTCCTAAATTCTCCTTCAGATTCTAATTCAACAGAAGCTTCGTATTTCACAAATTCGCCAGTCTTAAGTTCCGTATCGTCCGGAGTTACAAAAACAAACTGGTTTGCCCCTTCCCCGGGTTCAGAAACAACTCCAATAACCAATTTCATACCTCCCTCATTCTAGTTTGCCACTCTAGATTTTTTCGAATCACATCCAAGGCATCAGCTTCTTCTGGTTTCCCTTCCTCCAGCTGGTCTATAATTTCCTTAAGAATCTCCTCCGCAAAAGACCCGGCTATATCAATCAATCGCTGATAATATTCGAGCCTAATCTCCCCATTGATATCGTGAAACCTTACCATGTCTTGGTCCGCAAGGTCTCTTACCACATCATCTATCTCAAGAGTCCACCTCGGGATAGAGTGTTCAACGCCTGAAAGTTCGCCATTGCTCAATTCAGCATGGCCTAAAAGAGCTATTCCTGCCAGAATCCTTTTTTCATCTACATAGGTCGGATAAAATAGATCCTGTTCCTCAGGTTGTGCTAGCCTTGGTCCCGATCTTCCTTGATCCGGATCGACTATTCTAGTATTATAGATAACTCCGATAAACAATTTCGGAGATCCTTCAATTTCTTTTTTCACGTACACAAATTGGCCAAACTCGTAGTCAGTCGGATCCGGAGGATTATCCCTTACCATTTGATTGTAAATTTCACAAACATAATCGACATGGGAGTTAGATCCAATAATCTTTCCAATTTCCTTATCCTTATCGTCTGTCATATTCAGCGCCTCCTGAGCCTCTTACTCAAGGATTTATTATTCCACTCTAAATCTATATTGTTTTCTTCTGCAAAGTTTTGACATATTCTAAGAAATCGTTCTCTGTCCCGATGACTGATTACCGCATCCGCATCCGCCGATTGAAGTATTTCAGGATATCCACGTCCAATACCACATTCCGCCCTAACGACCGAGATCACTCTTTTAGCAAGGCCTTCCTCAAGTATCCATTCAGGCATTTCAATTCTATCCAATTGACTGCCCAAACCTGTATTTAGATAAGCAAAAAGAAGGTGATCGGAAAAGTTATAATCCTGGCCCTTAAAAGAAGTCCTTAATTTACACAGCGTGTTGTCTCTCCTCGACTTGAAAAGAATCGTTCTATCCCCCCAATTCTTCATCATATCCTTCAAGAACCGATAATCTCTCACTGTTTTATTCCCCTTCAAAAGGTCAAGATTTCTAATCATCTTTCCCACCTCAGTGGCCCTAGACCCGGACACATATCCCACAACAGGAACTCTATAGTGCCTACTCGCTGAAAGAACTCTTGCCATCGCTTTTCCATAGCGATCTTGTGTAGGTCCATCAAACTGAGATATGAAAGAAAGAATCATGGATCCGTCATAAAATACAACAGGCACGGTATCCTTACTGCTTACTTTCTCAATATTTTGTTCTAGCATTTTCATTTCTGTCCTAAAACGAGTGGCCGGAACTTTCTGGTCGTCTACTTGAACCTGTCCCGTATTTGGATCTTCGAAGAGTATATCGTTCGGAGTCAAAAATTCAGTCATAACTTCTCTTTCGTATTCCCGATCTCTAGTGTGTTCATTGGAAATCCCAACTACTTGTACAAATCCCACCGGTTTCTCAAATTCTGTAACTGGATTTATTTGAGACCCATCAACAGCCACAGTAGTAACTCCCTTAATCTGGTCTCGGGCCCATCTATTAACGGCCTCATGTGAATTCCATTCCTCACTTTCTCCAAAGGTGAAAATTCCAGTCTGATTTTCCTGGTACTCCCGAGTCGGAAGAGCACCAGGTAGTTTCATATCGGAAAGCATCCTTTCGATATCCTCCCGGTTATACTCGGAAATAAGTCTCCTGAAAGCTTCCCTGAAATCCGAGCTAACCTCTTCATTTTCAAAACTAGATTCAGCGATTTCATCCTGTTTTTCTTCAAACTCTCGTGCTAATCGCTCTCTGTATATCGGCATTATTGACTCACCACCTTGGTTGCCCCATCAATCTTCTCCAATGTAACCGCATGTTGCGTAATCGTCTCGAAAGCCTCATCGTGACTGATAACCGTAAGTTGTTCAAATCCCTCGAGGTCCTGAAGCTGTTCAACTAGATTTTCTTTCTTCTCATCATCAAGGTTGACAGTAGGTTCATCCAAAAATACAACATCAATATCACTCAATGATTTGAGAATGGCCAGTCTGACGGCAAGGGCAGCACTCATTCTCTCCCCTCCACTCAATTTATTAAAGGTTCTTTCACGACTATTTTCTCGGACTACGATGTCGTAATCGGTTCTCCATTTCAACTCCTCAATCGCCGTACCGCGAAGATTCCTATATATGCGGTTGGCTTCCTTTGATATCTCCTGCACTAGAATCTCCGTCATAAGTGGGCGGGCTTCATCCATCGATCCACGTATAAATTCACCAAATTCACAATCCAATTTTAGTTTTGAAAGCTCTTCCTCCATTTCTTCAATTTTCTTCCTTGTTTTCTCCATTTCTTCAATTTCTTCTTTTAGATCCTCTAGATCTTCCTGATCCCTCTCTATATGAGTTTCAAGTTGGGCACTTTCCTCCCTTAATTCATCGATTTCTTTTTTAATATCCTCAAACTCTTCCTCGTCAAATTCCTCTTTTTTTTCTTGAAGTCCTTCCTCCAAATTCTTCTTTTTCCTCTCTAATTTTTCTAATTCATCTTCTATTCGCTCTACCTTTTTCTGGCGATTTTCAAGTTTATCAGCTATTTCTTTCTTACTGATGTATTTTTCATGAGCATCCTCTAGTTCCTCAATTCTTTCTTCCACATCTTCAATATCTTCATCCAGACCTTTGTATTCCCCCAAATCTTCTTTCAAAACACCAAACTTCTTTTTTATATTGGAAAGTTTGTCTTCTACATCCTCTAGCTCGGATTCTGCTTTTTTATTGTTATCATAGATGGTTTTAGCTTTCTCAAAATCGGATTTAGGATCATCCAGATCGTCGAGTTTTTCCTTTATTTCTTCCTCCAACTTCAACTTATCCTTCAGTTCAGATATATCTCCCTTCAGTCCCTCAATTTTTTCCATCTTTCCCTTCCTCCTATCTTCAAGCTTTTCCAATCTTTCAGTAAGATCGTCGAGCCGATTCACCTGCTCTTTCGCTTTCTTCGCTTCCTTCATCTCCTCTTTCAAATCATCGAGTCTACTCCCCAACTGTAAAGCAGACCTCTTCTTTTCCTCTATTTCCTTTTTCTTACTCTCAAGTATCTTCTTACGATGCTCTGGATCCAAATTCCTTCCACAAGTAGGGCATTCAGCAGTCTCAGCATCTTCCAGAGTTCCTACGGCTTTCTTTAGATCTTGAATTTGGGTTTCAAGACCAGTTATTTTATTTTGAACCTCTTCTTTTTCCCCTTCGAGGTCATCTAAATTTTCTGCTTTCTCCTCCATTTTTTTTATTACAAATATTTCCATCTCTAAATCTCCGATGTCATCTTCAAAGTCTTCTAACTCCTTCTTTTCCTCTTCCAAATTCTTTTTCTTATCTACCAGCTTCTCCTTTTCCTTTTCAAGCTCTTCTAACTCCTCCTCGAGTTCTTCCTGTTTCTCCTTACTTCTCTTCAGTTTATCCATAGATTTTTTAGCCTTCAGGGCCTTTTTCACTTTTCTCTCTAAATTATTTTTCCGTTCTTCCAGTTTTGTCTTCTTTTGCTTCGTGTCATTAATTTTATCTTCAATTTTATCTTTTTCTTTTTCCATTTCCCGGAATTCTTTGAGTTTATCTTTTTTTTCTTTATACTCCTCGTATCGATCTTCTAACTCCTCAATAACTTCCTTAGCTTCTTGGGAATCCTTCAAATTATCATTAGCGTCATCGAGCGAATCTTTCTTATTCTCTATAGACTGCTTAGTTTGTTTCAAATCGTTTTTTAAACCGTCAATACTTTGTTTTAATTCATCCAAATTGCTCTCTTTACCTTCTAATTTTTCAAGTTCATCTCGAGCCTCTTCCAAGCGATTCCTGTTCGATTCTATTGTTTTCTCTAACTCTTTCTTTTCCTCTTTTTTGCCTTCAAGATCTCTGATCTCTATCTCAAGCTTTTCAATTTCAGTTTTCAGCTCCTTCCTTTCATTTTGAAGAAATTTGTTAACTTCCCTGAGATCACCCCAAACCTCATCATAAATGTCAACTTCAAGAAGTGGATTGAAAACGTTCTCACGATTTCTTTCCGTTTTCGCAAAATCTTCGGTGAATTGATTTTGCGGAACACCTATACTCGATTTCCAAAGGACTTCGAGGTCAGTCGATTCCGGGACGCCTAAATGACTCTTTATCCACTCTATAACTTCATCTTTTGTCGAGAGATTCAATTCCTTACTGTCTCTCTTTCTGATCACTCGATATTCTGACCGATTTGCATATCTTTCGACAATGTATTCCATGCCGTTTCTATCAGACAAAAACGATACCTTCACGAAACCCGAATTTTCCCCTTCTCTAACGAAATCCTCTTGAGTAAGATCAGAATTCAAATGATCAAACAGTGCGAATCCTACTGCTTGCTGAATTGAGGATTTACCGGACCCGTTTTGCCCTAAGATGGCGTTTACCCCTTCAGTCAATTTAACACTGTCACTGGATTCACTGTAACTTTTTATATTCGAAAGCTCTACTTCCGTAATCCTCATAAATTATTCCTCCCCTTGAATCGGAAAAAGACTGCGCCTCTTCTGTTTAATTTCCTCCGCTATGGATTCGAAGGACTCTCCTGCTTGCAAGTTCCTTTTAACATACTTCAAGAAGTTGGCAACTTCATTACTATTCGACTTATATCTCGAATCCTTTCCCACCAGTTTCTTAAAAACGGCATATTCAAGCCTTTCTTTGTCTATACGTCCCTCCCCATCCCTTATGGACTCTTTTCCATCGAATTCTTGGAGAATTTCGGGAACTTCCTTCGACTCAGTTGCGTCATTGATTCTAATCTTAAGAGGATTGACAATATCTTCCACAACATCCTTAAGCTCATCAATATTCAACTGAGTCCTGTTAAATTGGAGGAGGCCTCTTAGCCTGAAGTCTATTATGGGGTCTCTTTTTTGACCCTTCTTCATAAAATAATCTCTTTTCTGTAAAACCTCTAATTCTGGTTTTCTGTCTTCAATTTCCTGAGCTAAACCCTTTCTCATCTCCCCAGGGTTTTTATACCCATCAACCGGAAATTCAATTCTAAAATAAGGCCTTCTCTTTGAATATACATGATCAACTGATAGTTCCTCCTTACCATCCGTCTCCACCAAATAATAACCAAGATCCCAATTTGCCTCTCTCACGGAGTGAGCTTCCAATGATCCCGGATTGAAAACCCAACTTCCGTGACTGTAATTCTTATGGAGATGTCCTAACGCTATATAGTCAACAACGTCTTCCAAGTTCCCTAAATCGTTGTAGGATACACCGCCAGACATACCCGGAATATGGCCTTCTATACCGAAGTGCCCGATCAGAATCGTGAACTTAGGTTCCCCCAACTTCTCGTTTACCTCTTTAATTCCCTTTCCAACATCAGAAAGGTATTCGGATGTCCTTTGACCCAAATACTGAAGTCCAAAAATTCGAACATTCCCAATATCAATAAAACCGGAGGAAGTGCCAGGATCCTCCTCATCGTGTTTTTCGAAGATTTTGCCGTCTCCAAGAAGATTCGCCTCCAACAGTATTAGCGAGCCTTTGGCATGCAAATAATTCAGCCAAGTCATGTCCTTTTTGTAAATGCTTGAATCATGATTGCCTTCAACTGCCACTAAAGGGATGCTCTCATCACCAAGTTCTTCGAGGCCTCTTTCAGCGTCCCTCAACGCTCTAGCGTCTACATCCTTCTTGTGGAATAAATCACCGCTGAATACTGCGAAATCAACTTCTGCCTCTATGGCCTCTTTTATCGTGGTTCTATATGTCTTATACATATCGTCCTGTCTTCTTTTCAGATTATATTGCATGTGTCCAAGATGAGCGTCGGAAAAGTGAATAAATTTAGCCATCCGTATCCACCTCATATTCAAAGGCGGGGTTCAATTTGGTTCTACCACTCATATTATCAGTCCAGACTATCCCCAGAACGGTTATTAGATTTTGCCCTTACCAGTATCCTTCCATCGAAGCAGCCAGATAGCCTCTCCCGCTCCGGCAATAATCGCAATCTCAAACATATTGAAAAAATAATGAATACAGTGCCCACATTCGGCATGAATTTTAAACAACGCTTAGATAATCCGGCGAAGGTCCATAACCTATAAATAAAACAATAATATTAAAGTAAATAACTTAAATAAAAAAATCAAAATGATAATAATGTGTCATAATTTGGAAAATCCACACTTTAGGAAGACAGAATGCTGTTGTCACGATACCCAACCAATGGGTAAAACGGGTTCTAAAACGGCTCAGTGGAGAAAATTCGCAAACGTCGGAGAAAAAAGGAAGTTCCTAAAAGAGTACAGAAAGGAGCTTAAAAAGGAGTTAAAGGCCGTGGATGAAAGATTAGAGGAGCTTTAAGTTGATAAACTTGGAGAGAGCATAATGTGCAATAAAAAAGAGATATCAGAGTCAGAAGAAGGAATAAATAACCTAAAAGGCTTCGAGAAAAGAATACAAAAGCTCAAAGGCCTTGCCAGGGCATTGCACTGTCCTACAAGGTGGGATATAATAGACATAATTGGCAGCGCGGAGCTCAAAACGAAAGACATTGCAAAGAAAATGAAAGAAAAGGGATACGAGATTTCCAAACCTGGTCTTTATTATCATCTGTCGGAGCTGAAGGATGCCGGAATAATAGAAGTTTCTGGCTACGTAGAGGAGGGAAGAGGCGCTCCCGAAAAAAAATGGGTTCTCTCAAAGAAGAAAATAGAAATTGACCTAAGGTGAAAAATTGCCCGTACCTATCAAAGCCAAAAAACTGCATAAAAAATTTGACGGAATTAACGCTGTAGACGGTGTATCTTTCTCAGTGAAAGAAGGCGAAGTCTTCGGCTTTCTCGGACCAAACGGGGCTGGTAAAACCACAACGGTACGCATTATTACTGGAATAATAAATCCAGACTCTGGAAAGGCTCAGATAAACGGCATAAACGTCCAGGAAAATCCTTCCAAAGCAAAGGAAAAAATAGGCATATCGCCAGAGGTCCCGAACGCATACATTGACTTGAATGGATGGCAGAACATGATGCTCATGGGTGAGCTCTATGGGGTTTCAAAAGATGAGAGAGAACAAAGAGGAAAGGATTTATTAGAGCTCTTCGGACTTTCCGACAGAAAGGGAAGTAAAGTAAAAGGCTACAGCAAGGGGATGCAACAGAGACTAGTCCTCGCTATGGCACTTATTCACGATCCATCCGTACTTTTCTTGGATGAACCAACGGCCGGACTGGACGTCCAGAGCCAGAGACTCATAAAGAAAAGAATAAGGGAAATGAATGAAAATAATAAGACAATCTTCCTTACCACTCACAACATACCAGTAGCTAACGAACTATGCGATAGAGTAGCCATAATAAATCACGGCAAAATAGCGGCAATCGACACTCCGGAGAAATTGAAAAAGATAATACAGGAAACTCAGTCCGTTGAAGTGAGCTTCGAAGAAAGCACCGGAGATTTAAACTTAGGAAAACTGGATACAGTGGAAAAAATTGAGAAAAGAGGGGACAAATTTAGGATATATACCCGCTTCCCGGTAGAGACGATAGAACTCCTCCTGAACCTGGCAAGACAAAACGACAAAAATATCCTCTCCCTAAAAACTCTAGGCCCGAGCCTAGAAGACGCATTTGTAGAACTTACCAAGGGCGATTGAAATGGACTTTTTTGAACAATTAAAGCGATCAATAGCAATCGCCAAGAAAAACCTCCGCATCTACTATGTAAAAGGTCCAGTCGTGATTTTCGGAATGTTGCTCCCGTTCTTTTTCTTTCTTTCGTTTTGGTTAGGAAGAGACATGGATCCGATAATGCTCGGAACCGGCTTGGTAGGTATGTCCATATGGTTCACCTCAACTTCAATAAGTCCAGTTATCACACCCTGGGAAACCAGAACAAACACCCTAGAAAGACTAATCTCTTCGCCAGTCGGACACTCATGGATCCTATTTGGAGATATTCTGGCTTCCGCACTTATTGGAATTCTAATAACAATAGTCCCAATACTCATAGCTATTCTAGCTCTCGGTTTAACGATAGCTCATATTTCAGTCCTGATAATTGGCCTAGTATTAGGCAGTTTTTGTTTTTCCTCCATAGGCGTCCTGATAGCAGCACTTCCAACCGACACGCCTGCCGATGTAATGATGCTGTCGTCGCTGGTTAAGTTTCCAATAATTTTCATCAGCGGAATATTCATACCAACAAATCAGCTCCCAAACTGGGGGCAGGCAATCGCCCACCTATCCCCTTTAACATATCTCACGGATCTGGTAAGATGGACTTTCGGAAGCGATGGAAGTTTTTGGCCCTCTCCCCTACAAAATATGATCATACTGGGTTTGTTTATCATAATATTTGCATCGTTAGCGATAATATCACACCGAAAGACCCTACCTCTAAGGCTCTGACCTCTCTCCATCCTCCAAATCCACAAACTAAAAATTCAAAGATTAAAAACACCAAAGGGGCAAAAGTTTTTAACATATATTTAAGTTCTAGTTACCGTAATTTTGTTATTTACCAAAATCTACCTTTTTAACAATCACCCCTAGGAAAGCATTGAGGTGAGGCCATGAAACCAGAATGGATTTCAAGCTTTTTTAATGATAAGAGAGGTGTTGATTTCAGATTCACGATTGAGGAATTCTCCGGTGCGTTAGGTGACTCCATTACCGTCATTCCATTACTTGTGGGAATAGCACTGACAACCAATGCAACTCTCTCACATTTGCTTCTCTTTTTTGGCATGTTCCAAATTGTCGTAGGTTTATACTTCCGACTACCCATGCCAGTGGAGCCCATGAAAGCGCTGGCTGCCTTGGGTATAGCAGGCACGCTCTCTTACTCCGAGATAACAACTGCAGGAGTTGTTTTAGGAGTTCTACTCCTTTTGAGCGGATTTATGGGCCTGATGAATAAGCTAGATCGGCTAGTTCCAGTCAGCGTAGTAAGGGGCATCCAACTGGGACTAGCGCTCATACTCCTTAAATCAGCGATTGGATATATATCCAATTCAATTTGGCTAGCTGCCATTGGTATTGCCGTAGTTCTATTCTTTCTCCTACTCAACATGAAAAAAAATGTTTCAAACATATCAGCCTTTATCGTCATCCTAATCGGAATCATTTACGGAATCTACGTCAACGGACCACCCCCGATCTCACTAATAGATCCACCAGGATTATCGCTGCCACAAATATCCAGTTTGCCGAAAGCAATTACAATTGGTGCTTTTCCTCAATTTATGTTGAGTGTCGGTAACGCTGTCTTAGCCACGTCCTTACTGTTCCGAGACCTTCTGAATCAGAGGGTTAGCCCGGATAACATATCCAAATCAATGGGAGCAATGTGTCTAACTTCTAGCTTATTTGGTGGATTTCCAATGTGTCACGGTTCCGGTGGACTCGCCGGACAGTACCGGTTCGGCGCAAGGACTGGCGGGTCAAATATAATCCTCGGTTCGGTTTACCTAGGTGCTGCAATGATAGCTGGGTCTGCTTCTTTCCTCGGGTTCTTCCCGTACTCAATCCTCGGGGCTCTCCTGGTCTTCATATCCCTCGAACTGGGATCTGCGGCGAAGGAAACTGACAAGTGGGAAATAACCCTAATTACGGGAATCATCTCCTTACTAACTAATATAGGAATTGGATTTATAGCTGGATTGTTAACATCGGAGATCTTGAAGAGATCCTCTTTAAAAGAATAGGATGTAATGCTCTCGAACGTCAGAAAAGGAATATATACAAAGAGGAAAAATGAAATCAGAGAAGGAGAACCATGAAAATCGGAATGATACTAAACACAAACAATCCAGAGAAGGTTTGGAACGCCTTACGATTTGGAATTACCGCACTTGATTCAGGCCATGAAGTAAAGACTTTTCTGCTAGGAGGGGGAGTGGAAGCACCCGATCACGAACACGAAAAATTCAATCCCCGGGGGGTTATCGCAAAATTTCAAAGAAAAGGCGGAAAAATATATGCATGCGGAACGTGTCTCGAATCGAGGGATTTGGAAGAAGGAAAACTTCGCCCAAAATCCAATATGAAAAAACTACTTCAAATTGTAACTGAAAGCGAAAGAGTCATCAATTTTGGGTAATTTCGCCCACATAAATTCATAATTTGAGAAATACGAAGAAGGAATTTTAGGGGAGTTATATGTCGGGAAAGGAAGTAGAAAAGTTTGTCAACTTTTGCAATACCCAGTTTGGAAAGGAACTTATGAAGCGTGAAGCCAAAATAATCGAAGATTCCCTTAATAAATGTGATAGAGCTCTGAGCATAGGCTGCGGCATTGGATCAATTGGAAACAGAATAAATAAATGGAAAATTTTTTACCTGGATTCCTCACCCCAAATGATTGCGGAAGCTAAAAAAAGAGTTGAAGGACCTCTAATTCTCGCGAACGCTGAAATGATGCCCTTTAAAGAAAAATCATTCGACTGTATTTATTCTGTTACATCACTCGAATTTATAGAAAAACCAAAAAAGGTAATATATGAAGCGTCAAAAATCCTTACCTCAAAAGGAAGATTTTTTGCAATGATGATAAATCCTAGGTCGGAATATTTTAAGTCACACGCGGAAAGGGACAAAT
>JBKHIS010000061.1:0-6298 GCA_046538535.1 Hadesarchaea archaeon
CTCGATGTCGAGGATCGTCCAGAGGACCTCGTAGTAAAGCTGGCCGCCGTGCTCGGACATCACACCAGCTAAGACGGAGGACAAATCCTCCGCCAGTCCCTCCTCATGCAGGGCCTCCATGGCCACGTATGCGAAGTACCGGAGGACCCACCAGTGGTCGGCGGCGTTCTTCTTCCTCTCCTCGCCGAGCATGACGCGCATCGCCGTGACGTCGGCCAGTTCCTTCTTATTCTCCTCTTTTAAACTGACCTGTAAGTTCTCCATCGGTAATCACGATATAACTAAACGCATTTAAAACTGCCAAAGGGAGAGAATAAAAAATCAATAAAGGTTCAAGGAAGTCTTTTTATTCTCCCGTTGACTCTCAACAAGAGACCTAACAAAAAACCGGAAAAACCATACAATAAGAGCCGCTTCGGATAGAAGAGATTGTTTTCCAAGAAAAAATGAACTCATTTTTTATCCTAGTCATTCAGTTCCGAAAAAGCGAAAACCAAAGCAAAGCCACAACAAACAGGATACACACAACGGCTACTACGGCCATTTTAGTGATCCCGATCGGTAAAAGATCGAAGGGAAAACGACTGGGGCTGTAATTGAGTGATCTTACCTCCATGGTGCCATCGGAGAACTCTACTGGATGTATCTCTATGTAGACACCTCCCTCAGTCTGTTCGACTGAAAAACGTTCTTCACTACCTTGCCACATTATCTCTAGATCCTCTTTCGGATCCTCCACATCCCAGTGGTCCAAAACATGATCGGGAAGGTATACCTGATAAAAGCCCGTGAACTTGTCCCCGTCAGCCGTCTCGCCCGGCGCCGCCATGTATATGGAAAGTTCACCGTCTTCAACCTGAGGTATCCCAAAGACTTGAGAATTGGTCATAATGCTGATCCCGTTCAATATACTCCGAGCTTCGGACGGAAGTTCCGAAGTGTCGAAAAGCCAAAAATCAACCCTCCTCCATATCTCTCACATAGGTTTAAATCCACAATTTCGTTAACCATGAATAACCCCCAAGCTCCAATGTTACTTGCACTTCATGCTTCTCTGACCCTCCGGCATTGCTGGAAAAACGAAACCAAGAGCAAACCTTTCTCGTAAAACAAATTAAGGATCCTTATAGAAAATAAACCAGGCGCAATCGACCTTCTGAGGATGAAAAACATGAAAGAAAAACCAAGCCTGGGAACCATTGGTCTGGGCATTGGAATACCAATCGGAGCAGGGCTCGGGCTCTTAGTGGCGACAATCACCGAAATAGGAATCATCACGGGAATTGTAAATGGTATATCTGGGGGAATAATAATTGGAAGCACATCCGGACTAAGCCTAGAAAACAGATGGATTGGCGAAGACAAAGAGGCAATTATTTTCTTTGGCCTGACCTGGGGCACACTAGTCGGAATCTTCCTAGGGCTCGTTACGTCCTGGACATATAATTTACCTTATTCCCAAGGATTTTCTACGGGCTCACTCACCGGCCTCGTGACGGGAACAATACTTGGGGCACTCCTCTACATCCAGTCAGAGAAGTAAAAACCTAATACGAGAAAGCAGACCACTCATCACCCCTTAAAAACCTCAATTTAATTCTCAGGAAGCGGGCGATCCGACTTATCAATTTTTCCTTTGGACGGCTCATTTAATACTTTGAAAGCAAATCCGTTTCCCTATACTTTCCACGAACAGAAATTAAATATCTAAATGTGATCTAGAAACCATAATTCTTATTATCAAAGAAAAAACATGAACAATGATGTTCGAAAAACTTTCTCCGAGCGGAGGAGAAAAATGGACGATACTAGGCGCATTCTTAATTATGCTGGGGATATTTCTGCCCTGGTACAGAATTGAATCCGCTCCCGAAATCCCCTGGGCGGGAGTACAGATTGAAGGAACCGTTTACGGTTATTCGTTAACATTCGGACAGATATATCTCATCTTGACCGGACTGTTGGTAATATTGACACTTATTCCCCAAAAGGAACAATATAAATCAAAATTTCTCTGCGGACAGCTCTTTTTGGGAAGCCTGATAGCCATACTCTTTGTAACCAATGTTCTCGCCCCAATATTTCAACCCATAGGACCCGAACCACACTTCGGCCTCTTACCTATATTGGTGGGATGTATCCTTTTGGTCTACGGGCTAAAAAAAGAAATATAAAAACAGGAATTTAGGCCGACTTCAACAATCCAAACCGCTCCGACTCTCACTTTGCTTTGAAATTGAAATTAAATAGAAGACTTTAATAGTGATCAGCCTATTTTTGGGAAAGTAGCGAGATTAAGGTATGACAAATGGATTGGAGAAAAGACAGCTCTACAGCGTTATTGTAGCTCTGGTACTGGTAGCAATCGTTGCATTCGCTGCATGCTCCTTCTTTGGCAAAGACCTAAGCAACGTGTTGGGGAAGATGAAGAAACGGGCAACGGCATAGAAATAGGAGATGAAGTTTCGGTTGATCGGATAGAAAAGAACGTGGAAGAGTTCATGGATGTGCAGTTGCCGCAGCAGGAACAATCGTTGCTTATGATGGCCGAACAGTCCGAAAACATTTCCGAAAATGACGTATACATGGTTTCCTCGGTAGACGAAGTTTCCTCGTCAGAGTTCGGTTCGCTACATAAGGTTAAGATAATAATCGAGGGAAGATTTCCAGAACAGGACAACATGAGTCAGCTTACAGGTGAACTCGAATCCTTCGAACAGGAACAAGATTTATTCGTGTCACAGGACGGAAGATACGTATTTCAGCAGCCCACGGACCTAGAAGGCATGTCAGCTTGCCGAGATAACCGCAAACGGACCAAATTATCCCGGAGTTGGAAAACTAAAGTAGTGAATAGATACACACCTAAATTTCAGTGCCAACTTCACTTCGAGAGAAATGCCCACGCACGAAAAGAAAAATATCAGCTCAAGAGGGCTAAAATATCGCTAGAAAATGAAACCTTCAAAGTAAAAACCATTCTAACTAAAAGAGTATTGAGCAGAATTAAATCAGGCGGAGGGAATAATGAAAGAAGATTGGCATACCCTAACACCAAAACGGGTTTTAAAGGTTCTCGACGGATCTCAATATGGATTAAAGAACGAAGAAGCAGAAAAAAGGCTGGAAAAGTACGGTGTCAACGAAATAGAAAAGGGCGAAGGGGCCTCCCTTTTAGAAGTATTTCTCGCACAGTTCAAAGACTTCTTCATTTTAATACTCATAATAGCTGCCATCATTTCATTTCTGATAGGAAATCAAATCGATTCAGCGCTTATCATAAGTATAGTTGCCGCCAACGGGGCTTTTGGATTCGCACAAGACTGGAAGGCGGAGAAAGCCATACAAGCCCTTAAGGAAATGGCCTCGCCCAGAACCATAGTGCTCAGAGACGGAGAAAAAACCGAAATCGACTCGAAGGAGGTTGTTCCGGGCGACATAGTAATTTTAACCCAAGGATCATCAGTGCCCGCAGACTGCAGACTATTGAAACAACAATGTCTCGAAGTCGACGAATCAGCACTGACAGGAGAGAGCTTACCTGTCGAAAAGGAAACGGAGATCCTTGAAGAGGATACGCCTCTGGCCGAAAGAACGAACATGGTATACAAGGACACACACGCCTTGAACGGCCGTGGAAAGGCAGTGGTGGTGGAAACCGGAATGGAAACTGAAATCGGAAAGATAGCCACACAACTACAGGAAGTTGAGGAAGAAGATACCGTATTTCAGAGGGAGATAAACACATTCGCCAAAAAACTTGGGTTTATCATCCTTATCGTATCCGCGATTCTAATCCCCATACTCATATGGCAGGGGCTCAAACCTATAAAATCGTTTCTTACCGCCGTTGCACTGGCCGTTGGAGCTGTTCCGGAAGGACTTCCTGCAGTGGTAACACTGACCTTCGCGCTTGGAACGAAAAAGATGGTGGGCAAAAACGCACTAGTCAGAAGGTTGCCAGTCATCGAATCACTAGGATCCGTCGATGTAATATGCACCGATAAAACTGGGACGCTTACAGAAAACAAAATGGTCGTTCAAAACATCTATACTGGAGGCCGAGACATAACAGTCACCGGCGGTTTTTCGGACGAAGGCAAGTTCAAACATGAGGATAGAGAAATAGATCCGAATGAACTGGATTTAATACTCAGAGCGGGAGTCCTTTGCAACAACGCAGAAATTCAAGAAGACGGAGACGAAATAGGCGATCCCACGGAGCTTGCCCTAATAAAAACTGCTCGGAAGGCCGGCATAAACCAGGGCGATCTCAAGAAAGAAAATCCGAGGATAGATGAAATTCCTTTCTCATCGGATCGAAAAAGAATGACTACAATACACAACGCGGGGGAAAACAAAACCGCCTACGTCAAAGGAGCTCCCGAATTAATTCTTGAGAGATGCAACCGCTATTGGGATAACGGAAAGATAAAAGATCTCGACGATGAAAAGAAGAAGGAAATTCTAGATAAAAACAGAGAATACGCACAAAAGGCTTTGAGAGTCCTCGGTTTTGCCTATAAGGAGGTAGAAGTAAATACAAAAGAAAAAACAGAATCAAATCTTGTTTTTATAGGATTACAAGGGATGAGAGACCCCCCAAGGGAGGAAGTCAAGGAAGCAATTGAGGACTGTAGGAACGCAGGAATAAGAACTGTGATGGTGACAGGGGACAATGCAGTGACAGCCAAAGCAATCGGTGAAGAACTCGGTTTCCATGGGGAAATCGTCACAGGGAAGGACCTTGCCAAAATGACGGAGGAGGAACTCGAAGAAAGGATAGAGAACATCGAGATATTTGCCAGAACCTCTCCCTCCGACAAAGTAAAAATCCTGAACGTACTGAAAAAGAAAGGCCACATAGTCGCCATGACTGGAGACGGGGTCAACGACGCACCTGCCCTTAAAAGAGCAGATGTCGGAACATCCATGGGGAAGAGGGGAACCGATGTCGCTAAGGAAGCGTCCGACATCATACTTCTGGACGACAACTACAGAACCATTCGGGACGCAATTGCGGAAGGACGAGGAATCTTCGACAACATAAGGAAATTTGTCAATCTACTCATATCCAGTAACGCCGGTGAGGTAATGATGGTTTTCTTAGCAGCGATAATATTTTCGCCCGAGAGACCTCCTTTGACGCCGGCAATGATCCTATGGGTAAACCTACTGACCGATGGGCTGCCCGCGCTGGCTCTGGGAGTTGATCCAAAGTCTGCAGATATAATGAAAAGGCTGCCTAAGAACAAAGGTGAGAGCATATTAGACAGGAAAATCGCGTTCTCGATCATCTGGATAGGGCTAACGGTTATGATCGTAATGGTACTACTATATGGATACTACTTGGAGCAATCAATCGAACTTGCCATGACTATGGCCCTTACTTCATTCGTCTTTATGAAATTCAGCGCAATCATACCCATCAGATCTAGGTACGGAACACCTCCAATCTCAAACAGGTGGTTAGGTTTAGCCGTACTTTCTTCGATCACAGCACAGGTCCTACTCATCTATTCGCCCCTTAACACAGTATTCGGCATCGTGGCTCTTGAACCCATCCACTGGTTGTTGATACTAGGGGGTTCAGCGGGCTTTTTTGCCTTTTCGATGTTCATGATCGGCCACGAAGACGATATTTTAGATCGGATTGTAGGATTGAAGAGAAAAATAATTTCCTAAAAAGCCACGTTAAAACCCGGATTTTTTGAGAGTATCTAAGATCTCGGAATCCAGCTCGGTCCATTTCGGAAGCCTGAAAGAAGGCGCTATAGATCTTCCTCCTCTTCCACCATTTCCTCGGTGACTTCTGGCCCCCTTTTCAGATGAACATCCCTCTGTGGGAACGGGATTTCTATTCCATTCTCCTCAAATCTCCTATCTATTTCAAAATTAATTTCGCTCTTTATACCCCTCCTGAACTTCGGATCACCTATCCAACAATCCAGCTCAAAGTTTAGGGAGGAGTTTCCAAACTCTTGGAATACGACCCGCGGCTCCGGCAGATCTAAAACTTTTTCGTTGTTCTCCGCGATATCCAAAAGTATCCCCTTGACCTTCTCGACATCGCTTCCATATGCAACTGAAACCTTGATAGAAATCCTGATTTTTGGATCGCGATGCGAATAGTTAGTGAAGGGGGACTGCACAAAGTTGCTATTGGGAATAAGGATATGGCGATTGTCCAAGGTTCTCACCGTTGAAGCTCTTACACCCGTGTCCACAACCACGCCGTACATATTTTTAAACTCCACCCAATCACCAACTCTAACGGACCTCTCGCCCATCAAAAGCA
>JBKHIS010000004.1:0-32210 GCA_046538535.1 Hadesarchaea archaeon
CGTGTCTGTCTGCCGTCTCCATAAATTACCGGAACTTCATCGTTCTCAAACTTTTCAATAAATTTGGTTATGACGCCTGAATATTTGCTCCTTCCCTGCCTCGGACCATAGACATTGAAATATCGAAGAATTACAGTTTCTATGCTACCTTCTCGATTGTACTTCCTGCATTTTTCCTCAGCCTTCACTTTCGATTCCGCATATGGACTATCTGGATTCAGGTCATGACCCTCAGTAATAGGAGGGTCTTCGACCCCACCATAAACTGCACATGTAGATGCAAAAATTAGTCTGTTTACCCCTTCAGAATCACATACTTCAAGTACTTTTTCAGTGCCCTCCAAATTTACAGAGTTTGTTAGCTCAGGGTTCCTCACCGATTCAGGAACGCTCGTAACAGCGGCCTCGTGGAATACCACATCCACATCTTTTATGACCTCCTCAAGATTATCATCCCTTATATCCCCTTGAAAAAAATCAAAGTAATCGTGGTTTCGAAAATCTTCGATATTTTCAAGAGAGCCCGTACGAAGGCTATCGAGCGCCCTTACCTCGTAACCCTTTGACAACAAATTCTCTGCAATATGACTGCCGATAAACCCGGCTCCGCCTGTTACAAGAATTCGCGACATTTTTCTTTTAAAAGAAGCTCATGCAATCTTTTATCACTTTCTTATACATCTTAAGATAAAATCGGGATTTTTTCCCTCGTACCGACAAAATTTAATAAACACAACCCTCATATTCCCCCAGATAAAAATATGAACGGGAAAATGCTGCCCAATATATCGATTAATAAGAAGAATGCTGAAACAATTCTTCCCCTCGCCATTTTCATAATAGCCTGGACGCTGATCTTTCTTAGCCCTCTTAGATACATGTGGAACATGAGCAATCAGCTCTCTAGAACACTTTCCGCACTTGCCTTTGAAAACTCACTATTCGATCCTTTCTTTTCCTTCGGGCTACCGGAGGGTCTGCCTTTATTCTCGCTGATGGACTATGTAGCGATGTCGACTTTAAAAAATATCGAGGCGGGCAGGTTAATCTCCTTTACCTTTGGCTTCGGAACACTATTTGTGATATACAAAACTGCCTTGCTTTGGTTCGACAAAAAAACGGCCAGATATTCAATGCTTTTACTTGCTCTCTCCCCTCTCTTCCTGCTAAATAGCATGGCTATCAAGAGGGAAACAATGCTCCTTTTCTTCTCGTCGATGGCCTTTCTGCTCCTTTCCAAGTACAAAATCCAGGAAAAACAGATATATCTAATCTTAACCGGTCTTTTCCTCACATTAGGATCCTTGGCCAAGCCAGTAGGAGTATTCATGTTTATAGGTGTATGTTTATACCTAATCTACGAGAGAAAATTCAATTTAATTAAAGAACCGGGTTTCTATATTGGAATCATTCTTCCGGTTCTGATGTTTTTCCTCCTATTTGTTCATCCTTATCTCACAAAAGGCGGGCTGAACTACGGTAAAAACAATATTACATGGCATCTAATTACTTATTTGGACGTCTCTTTTTTGGAGCTAATCAAAAACACCGCAACAGAATTCATAGTTTTGCTGCCACTCCCTCTCCTGATCCTAGCTTTCAATGGTTTTAGTAAACTAAATGGATTAGGAAAAATGGCGATTTTCTGGCTTTTCTCCGGAACCTTGTTTTATCTAGTGTTTCTCAGCGGAGCCTATCATCACACCCACTACGCCTCGATGATGCTGCCCGCGCTCGCGATAATAGGAGGCAGAGGAATGAAACCCACAGAGAAAAAGCTTCGAAAGTTTTTGGGGGAAAACAAAAAACATATATCAAAAACCTTGGTCCCAGCAATTTTAATAATTATTTTAGCCAGCGCAAGCTTCTGTTATGCGGACTTTATAAAACCAAACGTTAGATATCAGAGAGACATGGGAAATACCGGCGAAGTCCTGAGAAATGAACTCAACGACCTACAATCAATAGGACTTACTCAAAACACACAATCTGTTTTCTTTCACATCTTCTCAGAAAACTCCGAAAATACAAATTTTCTCACCGACAAGGAAATAGTCCGATTAAGGAAAAAACCCCTAGAAGAGCTGGAAAACCTAGAAAACAAGCCTGATATTTTAATCGTACAAATAAAACCCTTCAAGTTTCCTTCAGGGTATGAACCACAGGGGGAAAAAAGCGAATGGGGGGAATATCCAAGGATTCCTGAGAAGGATTTAGAAATAATTCTCAACGAACTTCCATACGAAAACTACAAAAAATTAGAATATTTCCTGATTATCAAAAAAAGTAAAAGCCTCTGAAAATACCCAGCTGATTACCTCGGATTTAAGGATATAATCCAGACAAAACTAAATTTTGAAAAAACTATCGACTAGTACAAAAGGATGGACACCAGTAAACCCGTTACCAAAGCAGCGGCAATTATTCTAAGAAGGTCCGAAATGGGTTCAGAACCTAATTCCGGATTTATCGGCTCCCCCCGAATCCTATTTAACGTATAAAATGACCTTTGCATCCCCAGCTGGCTCGCCCAGAGACAAAGGGGTAAATTAACAACCAGAACAGTGGAAATCACAAAAATGTTCTGCGTATCCTGTAGAGAAAAGTCCGAGATCGACCAATTACTTACCTTCCTTTCAACTATACCAAATAAAACACTGTCATACATACCTCTGGAAAAAAGAAAAAAACCGCCACCTACACCGAAAAGAATGTGAGAAAGGACGAAAAGAGAGACAGTGGACAGTGCAAAATAGGCAATTACATTCCACCAAGTATTAATGGCACTGGGATCAGGCACCCTCACGGCCTTGCTTATCTCCATAAAAAAGGGATAGGTATCATGCCATCTACCTATGACAAAACCAAAAACCCAGCAACCAACCACGGCTAGCCACATTAACGATTTTAACCTGTCCTTTTTCAATCAGGTCACCAAAAATGGAAAAAACTACCTGTTATGTTCTTCATTATATCGCTTTTTAGCATCGCTTATAGTTTTCTTGAGATAACTGTGATCGGTTTTAATTTCTCCATCATCCTTAGAGCCGGATCGGCTTTTCTTGACCTTCCTTACCTTTTTACTCTTCTTACTCCTTTTCGAGTCCTCAAGCTCATCAATTCTATTCTCCAGCTCATCCACTCGATCCGACAAAGCAGTTACCCTCTTTTCGAGAGACCTACCCGAACTTTCACCTTCCATTATTACACCACGTAGAGGCTGAATTTAATTAACATAAAAATTTTTTCGAAAAATCACTTGGAAAAACCATCTTCACCAACATCCCCTCCAGGAGACTCTTCCTTGAATACACGAGCAGAAAATTTCTCTATTCTAACGTCCTTGTCCATCCAGCTATCGGGCGAAAGGCCAGCCTTAACACAAGTTTGTGATATAAACTCCTCCTCACCCCATCCCTGTTCAACCGGCACCTGGGGAAGAAGCAAACCCTCTCGACCCCGGCCCTTGGCTATTAAGCCATGCGAACCCACCTCTATTTCATCAACGTATTCTTTAGGATCATCTACCTCTATTTCCTCTGGAACTGTCAAAACACTCACCTCAAACGTTATATCCGAGAGTTCGTTCTCATCCACTGATGGAAATCGGGGATCGCCTACAGCGGCACTGATCGCCGATTCCATTAAACCCTCCAAGAGCGTTTGGCTGGGAAGGGGCCTTCCAATGCATCCTCGAAGCTTACCTTCCTTTTTTAGTGTGACAAAAACTCCACGTTTTTCATACAATTCATCCTGACCCACCTCCGGGGGTTCCGGCCTGACACCATCCTGCAAATATTTTTCAACGGTCTCTCTTGCAAGTTCAATTAAATACTCGCCCAATTCCTCCTTTATCAAAAATCTCACCTCATACTTTCATATTCGCTTAAAGTATCCTCTATATTTTCCCAGTGGCTGCCGAGCCAATAAATCTTATCACAATTCCTACATTTCCAGAATCTACGGTTATCTTCCAACACACCATCAGGAACCGAATTCTCAACAATAGATTTATCAACTTCTTCCAATTCTCCGTTACAAACAGAGCATCTTGAATCATCCATATCCTTATTAAAAACCACACCTTTGGAATCTGTAATTCTCTTTAAATGATCGGCAACACTCCGCCCGCTTTTCAAAAGAACGCTATCCAGATTCTTTTTTAATGCCCTGTTATGCAGACCCTCATCCTTCGTAAGAATTACCCTCGACTCTTCCTTCGAAACGTCCAGAATAATATCATCCTCTTTATCCGCTGAAACATCCAAATCATTTATACAGGACACATCCTGTCCCAGCATCCTCAGCCATCTTGTAAGTTTCCCGAGCATGGCGTCCGAAATGAATCTCATAATTCCCCATTCAAAATTGAGTGCCATCTTCAATAACTTTATTACCAAAACTCATTCAAACGAAGATCTAATCCGATCAGCTGTTTTGCTCCCGAAAATCTCTACTATATCATTAATATCAAACAATCTAGGAACCGTATTCTCAAGATCTACCCCCAAAAAAATATTGACGAAATCATCAAGAACTTCCGGCTCGGATTTCAAATACTCAAAAATTGCGTCCATTCTCTTATCAGGAGAAATTTCCAATGCCTCGCGGATTTTCCTTCCCAAATCTATATCATGCGAAAATCTCTCCTTCCACTTCCTATCATATACAGAAAGTTCCTCCTCAGATGCATGAGGCCTAGAAGATCTGGAAGCAATTTTTCCCGCTAATTTACCGGACTCAATCGCATATTGAATCCCGTGACCCGAAAGGGGATATATTTGTCCGGCAGAACTGCCAACCGCAATGATTCCGTCGGATACGGATCTTCTAATCTCGTAATCCGCAGGTACGCTACCTCGATATTCTCCAATCGGAACGCTACCCTCAAGTCTGGAGGGGTTTTCGCTACCAATGAATTCATCAAGAGCAGAATCAGGATGAATTCTTTTACCTCGAATGCCGGCCATTGAAAGCCTATCACTCAATGGATAGATCCAAGCGTAACCACCGGGGGCAAGAAAGGAATTAAAATACAAATCTAACTCCTTTTTTCCAGAAGAATCAGCCATTAAATATTCGTTGGTACGAACTATATCCTTGTCCTCTGAATCCAAATTCAAAATATTTCTACGGAAAAAATTGGACCACTCCCCCCCAGAACCGCTCGCATCTATAACTACCTTCCCCCGGATCTCTTCGGACCAATCACCAACCTTACATTTGACCCCACTTACCATTTTTTCCTCCACCAACAAGGATCTCACAGGAGAACCAACAAAGATATCAGCCCCAGAAGAGACCGCTTTTGAAGCCAACATCTTATCCAGTTCACCTCTGCGCCAAATACCGCCAAAATTACCCTCTATCTCCAAATTCTCATGAACTGAGTGTAGATTGATTTTATTCACGGATTCAGCTCTTGCTGCAGAAAATTCTTCATCCAGCACCCCATCAGGTACCCAGATAGACGTTTTTGTATGCCCAATTTGAGCTTGAAGCTCTAAAACAAGGACATCTTCTCCCTCGTCTGCAGAAGCCTTGGCAGCAGAAAGTCCCGCGGGACCTCCTCCCACTACAATGACATCGTAATCCGTGGACATATTCGGCCCCATTTCCTTTGGTTAACGTGAACTTATAAAGGTGAAATAAATATCCCCCGATAATTTTTAAATTTTTATAGTTGACCGGGAAAGCCAAATTGAGCAAGTCCTTAAACCAATGAAAACGAATCATTATTGTCCCTGGTGAAAACAATATGGACAAACGGATTAGAGAACATGCAAAAATTCTGGTCAATTGGTCTACTGAAATCAACAATGGAGAAAATGTTCTGATAAGTGCATCCGAAGACGCGAAGGAATTAGTGGTCGCATTATATGAAGAAATAGGAAAGAAAGGAGCTAATCCCATCACTCTCTTCTCCTCAAACGAAGCCAAAAGGAGGTATCTCAAGAACTATGAGGATGAGTTTGAGACTCCAGATCATCTTCTCTCCCTAAGCGAGAAAACGGACGCAACAATTATGATAAAATCCGATCCCAACTTGATGTCAATGAACGATGTCCCAGGAAAGACTTTAACGAGACATTCAAAAGCTCGAGAACCCGTAAGAGAAGAGTTTCTGTCAAAAAAATGGTGTCTTACCCAACATCCTACGAATGCTCAAGCACAAATGGCCGAGATGTCCCTAGAAGAATACAAGGATTTCGTGTACGATGCGATTCTACGGGATTGGAAAGAGGTACATAAAAAACAGGAGATCCTAAAAAAGAGACTCGATCAAGGAAAAGAAGTTAGAATCGAGGGACCTGATACCGATATCACAATGAGTATAGACGGTATGCTGGCAGAAAACTCCGATGGTAAAAACAACATGCCAAGCGGAGAAGTGTTCACCGCCCCCGTAGTCGATAGTGTTGAGGGGCGAATTTTATTTGACAAACCACTTCTGTTTCGAGGAACAGAAATAGAAGGGGTGGAACTAAAGTTCGAAAACGGAAAAGTGACCAACTACGACGCCAAAACAGGAGAGGATAAACTGGGAGACATTTTGGAAGCCGACGAAGGATCAAAAAGGATTGGGGAACTCGGAATCGGAACTAACCGGGGAATAGACAGATTCACCAAGAATATGCTATTCGACGAGAAGATGGGCGAAACAATTCACATGGCTCTTGGAAGAGCTTACGAGGAGAATATAGGCGAAGGAAGAAAACAGAACAAAAGTGCAATTCATGTTGATATAATCAAAGACATGGGAACCGGAAAATTAGAACTGGACGGAGAGCCAATTCTAAAGGATGGAAAGTTTCCTTGGGACTAAAAAGTCACAGAAAAAATTACGAATACGGACCCAAGAAGCATGTATTCAGTCGGTATAGACCTTGCCGGAAAGCCGGAAAATAAAACTGATATCGCCGCATTAAAACCCCATAAAATAAGCACGGAAAAGATCAACACGAACAAGGAAATAGAAAACTATCTTAAGACCAAAAAAACGGACATTCTAGCAATTGACTCGCATCTAAACTTACCAAAAAAGAAGGCTTTAGAGATATAGACATAAAAATGATCAAAATGGGCCATAGGGTTTTGCCGCCCACCTTCCCGGGGATGAAATCCCTTACTAAAAGAGGAATGAAGCTCGCCGATAGATTGGAAGATCATTGTAGGGAGATTATAGAAGCACATCCGCTGACATCAGGAAAAATCCTCTTTAATTCCAAATCAAGGAAAAAATGGATTTCCTCTCTCAAAGAAGAAGGTTGGAAAATCGATTCCAAAATTGAAGAACACGAGATAGATGCATCGATTGCAGCAGTCACAGGACTCCTCTATAAAAATGGAAATTCAAAGGTCATCAGAGGGGAGGAAGGCGAGATAATTATTCCTGATGATCACTTAAAAGCTTCCTAATCTTTTTTCCGGTTTTAGATAGGCTTGAAACGCCCACATCAAGTTCTTCGGCCACGTCCCTAATTCTTAAAGAACTTTCATCGCTCTTTCTAGAAGCGTTGTATATAATCGCTGCAGTTACTAAAAAAGACGCCTTCCTGTTTTTAAACGAATCAGGCAGATTGTTACAAATTCGGTATGCCTCACCAATCGTTTCCTGTCGTATGCCTAGTCTTGAACTAAATCTATCAATGTACTCCTTCGGGGAGGGACGTGGCACTTCCAATCCCAGCTCTTCCATCAAAGCTCTCCTGGTTCTCCTTAGACCCTTAAGAACTTCCCTCCTGTTTCCATCTAGCCTGTGCTGTAGGACCTTCACGATTTCCTTTTCAGTTCTCGGTACTCCCCTAATCCGTGCCACTGAAAAAACCAACGCTGCAAGTACGAGCCAAGTATCTCTTCCCGGAGTAACCTTTCTCCTCTTCGCTTTCCTATATATCGAACTAACCTCGGCCTTCAAGGATTTTGGCAGAAAAAGATCCTCACAAAACTTGTCAAGCTTTATCAGGGCCTTTCTCAGGCTCTTTTCCTCGTAATTAGTTGCTCGGGACTGTTTATGCCATTTCTTTAATCTTCTAAGTTTAGATCTCCAAGCAGGAGAAAGATCGCTTGAATCCCCCAATTTACTTCCAAGACCTAAATCGTGCTGTGTCAAATCAGATCCTGCAGACATATCCGCCCTACCATTATTATCCCCGGGCTCGGAATGCCATTCGGGTCTCCTATCCATTTCTTTTTCAAGAATCACTAGACCACAACGAGTGCAAATCCTTTCCCCGGTCTGTTTGTCATGAACTATCGAGTTACTTCCACAAGTTGGACACTTCATGAAGGATCCCCAATTATTTCGAAATCTCGCTTCCCGACTCCTCCCAGCCCGAAATAGTCCGAAGGGGTTTTTTAAAGACATAACAAAAATAGAATTTAACTCCTTCGAAATACCAGATATTAGAGTTCAATCCGATTTATAAGGTAATGTCCATAATCCTACCGCTAGCTGGATCAAGGGTTCATTAAAAACGAGCCGACCATCTGAAACACTACTATAGCAGGTCTAAATCCTCTAGTACTTCCTCTATTTCCCTTCTGTTTTCAGGGAGTGGCTCTCTATCAAGAGGCGGCCTGGGAACCCCATAATCGAATCCTAACAACTTGAGAGCGTACTGAACGGACATCGGATTCTTCTCTCCCTTCTGAAACATTGCGTTGTGAAGATCGCCTAAATCACGATTTAGTTCGTAGGCCCCAACAAAGTCATTTTTCTCGAAACCCGCCTGCCACACATCAACCACACCTTCAGGATACACGTTGGCGCTTACGCTTATCGAAAAGGTTCCTCCCTGTTCAAAAATGAAATCATTTGCCGAATCAACACCTGACCCCAGATAAAAACTTTCTAAATCTCTAAGTTCCAGTGCCTTTCCTATCTCTCGAACTTGTTCGTAATTATTCGATGCCTCCTTTATTCCCAGTGCCCTATCCACTTCCTCAGCTATTTCAAGAGTCGTCTCCGGCTCCATATTTAGCCCGGTTCTACTAGGAACATTGTAAACGATAATGGGCTTTTCTATTTCCTCACCTATTTTCCTGTAATGCTCAACTATCCTATCCTGAGGCGGACAGTTCTGATAAGGGGATATCATCAAATGAGCAGTGATATCGGCTTCTTTCTCAACCTTTTTTGCAAGCTCGATCGTCTGACGAGTACTATTTAATCCGTCACCCGCTATAATAGGCAAATCAGTCATTTCCGCTACTCTAGAGATAAATTCTACGTGTTCTTCAAACATGTCGCTTCCTCTGTCCCCAAGAGTGGCCGCATGGCCCGTGCAGCCGGCCGGTACAACTCCGTGTACTCCTCCATCCTCGACGTATTGAATGTGCTCCTCAAGAGCCCCATAATTTATGGAGCCGTCTGAAGCAATGGGGGTCGGAAGGGCCGGAAATATCCCAATAGGCTCGAATTCGGTATCGCTCATCATCATCCAAAATGAGGTTTTCCAACTTTAAAAAATGGCGGGACTTTCAAATTCCCCGATCATCAATTTAGGAAAAATCCAAAGTAATCCAATTAATGAAGGACTTCTAACTCCTAATCAAAAACCTCCCAAATACAATTAGAGAAAGAAGGACCTAATAGAAAAATTAATCCCAAAAAAATCAAGGGGATGGCTTTAATGCGAATAAAAAAGTTCAAAACTTTACTTAATTTTTCCTAAATTGATTTTCTCCAACCGACACATTAGTACGCTATAACCCGAAAATAAAATTCAAGAACCCATCGACTAACTAATATTTTTATGCCACGAAATCCCCAAGGCTCATCTGTTCCTTCACATCGCTTTCAAAAAGTGACTCAATCTCCTCTTCCAGTAAATCCAACCTTTGGGTAGTATAGCTCGTGACGCCATAATCCTTTGCAACCCTAAGAGCAACTTGCATGTATTTCTCAACGCCACCATAGGTAACTGTAAGGATAAGATCCCCACCGCAGTTTTCACATTTTCCACTTAAAGGAACTCTTCTAAACTTTGCATTGCAGTTCGGACATCTAAACCTCTGCCTTGAAAAAGCCCTGAGATTCCCTTTCAGGTCCGGAATGAAATGATTTTCTATCAGCCGCTCTGCAACATCGCTCTCGTCAACTCCCCTAATCTTGGTGGCAAGCTCCATCTGGGAATCGGTTTTTTCCTCCATCGGACCGAGAGATTTGTACTTACACTCTTTCGGACCTCCAGAAATTGTGGAGGTATCGTGAGCTTCATTGAAATCTATCTCTTCATACTGTCTTTCCCCACCCAATCGATCTTCAACAACTTGTACCATTGAAGAAACCTCTCCAGGATCCTTGTACTCGAGAGTATATTCATAAAAATCCAAAGGATACCTCCTTTCCACGTCAACATTGTGGGCCTCATCATCTATTTCAGTGGGGTCGAGCGTGGGTGTCAGAACCAATGGGGCATCCATCCTCCCCCCTCGAGTCTCCGGAAGGTAATATTCACTGAAGTTCAAAAGAGCATCCAAAAGAAGCAGGAGCGCGTCTTCATCGCCATCTGCGTTTCTCCTCTTCGCAGCGTGAAAATATGGATGAGCATAGCCCACATTTGCCTCCGAAAATCCAATTATTCGACCGGTTATACCAGCCGAAGTGTGGGGGGCTAGGCCTATCACGAGGTGGCCCACTAGGTCCTCACGTGTCTCGGCATTGTAGAAAGATGGTAAATCATAAAACTGTGTCAGGAGATCATCCACGAATTGAGATGCACGGAGGAAATAATCCGCTGCGGATCCTGGCAGCAATACGTCCTGAACCTTCAGTTCCAGAAGTTGGTTCTCCGATTCAAGAGGATTCCCACGATAGTCCTCACTGTACCCAAGCTCCCTCAAACGCTCAACGGAAACTCCCACTTCCCCAGGACGGAAATGAGTCAGGGGCACGTCCGTGGCATCAAACCTTACTGTACCGTCCTTGAAAACTGAAAGACCATTCTTAGCTCTTAAAATGCCTTTTTCCAAAGGTTCAGGGAGCTTATACGAGCTCAACATGCCCTCGACGCCCTTAAGTGTATCCGGAAGCCTCGCCCCCAAACGATCCTTTGAATCCCTCAGAAGAGATTCCAGTTCAACCTCCCTCTCCTCATAGTATATAGTGTTTGATCCGCAGGAGACGCATTCCTCCTCTTCCATAGGCCTCTCGCACTGTGGACAGCGACGGACCAGTTTGGTTCTCGAGCCACATTCTGGACATCTCCTAAGTACAGTTTTTTCCCCGCAATCGGGGCATTCGCAATATGCGACCTCAACCTCTACGGATCCCTTTTTTGCGGCCTTTGTAATATTCCTTGTGCTCCCACCTGCCCTCCCAATCGGGAAAAGACAGTGCACGGGAGGACTCATCTCCCTCGGCTTGGTCTTCTCTGGCCTACCCATCCTGCTCCCTATCCAAGTAGGGGCCTTCATTCTAAGTGGGAAACTCGCAAGCCTTTCAACTATAGCAAAGCTCTCCATATCCCGAAATTCACCCAATTTTTCGGAAAACTCTTGAAGGTCCATATTTCCATTATGCAATATTCCAAGAGATTTACAGAAGGGCAAAGACTCCTTACCGATAACTACCCCCTCGCCCTCAACGAACTGATGAGGTATAAGAAGTTTCTCTAAAATCTCTTTTCCTTCCGAATTAACATCCAGTCTAATTTTTTTCAGCAATCCATCCTCGAAACTTGGCTTACCCGAAATCAACCACTCTCCCAGCTCCTTTAGTTCCCCCCAATCCAGCTCAGTGTAATCATAGGTATACGCCGGATGTAAAGGAACTTCCAGCTCCTCAGATATACGCACCGCCATTTCTGGAGAGGGTGTATCAAACGGTGGATAAATATAGGATTCAAGTTCAAATTCAGAATTACCTTCCAGCGCCATCTCAACTTCCTGTGCCCACCATTCCTCGCAATATCCTGAGGGCATTAATGGATGATTGTTCTCAAGGAACTCCCCATAACCGAAAAGAATATCTCCTAAAGAAAGGATTTCCTCAACATCATCTTTTATTTGTTCAGCTTGAACGGCAGAGTCCACCCTGAGCACGGATCCGTTTCCAATTTTCACTATCGGTCCTTCCAAAGTGTCCACCGGTGAAGCCACAGTGGCCTTTCCAGGCCTCTCGGTCTTCAACTGGGTTCCAGTGGATATATGATCGTTCAAAATCCGCATTGTAGCAGGATGTATCCCAGCAGCAGCCAAGCCAGTATTCCTGGATCTTCCGTACCTAAGCCTAAATCCTCCCTTCTCTCCTGGATATCCAAACACTCCTCTACCCGCAATTATATCGCCAAGATACTTATCACCCTTCGGATAATCTCTCTTCTCCTCCTCATCGCCAGATGTTTTTCCCAAATCGCTAATCCACTCCCAACCTGAAAGCTCAAGATTACCGAGATGTTTCATTATCTTCGGCGCCTTCTGAAGAACCCCCTCAGCTATGGCGAGAACCGCACCGCCCCTTACCCTATCGGTTTCAATTCTTTCAAGATCACCATAACCCGTAACCGTCTCGGACTCAGTGGGCTCACCGGTTACCTCCACCGGGATATTCTCATAGGCCGATCTGACCTCATCCTCTTTCGGAGAATACTGTAGGCCGACAGAGGTATCATAGATATTAACCTCCTCTATCATCCTCTCAACCTCACTGTCAGACGGCTTATAGGAACTCAAATCGAGCTTTTCCCTTACAAAGTCTCCCGTGAGAACAGCCAGTGCCGCAGCAGTTCCACCTGCGGAGCGTATAGGGCCCGCGAAATAAATTGCCAAATAATTTGATCCATCAAAGTTTTCCTTAACATCCACCTTGGTAATTCCTTCAATGGGAGCGGCCGCAGCAACACCTTCCGTTATTATCGCGAGACAAGTCCTGACTGCTTGCTCAGCCGCATCGGAATCCGACATAAAGCCGAATTCGCCATCTACTATCTTTGCCGCTATTTCAAACGCCAGATCCTCTCTGGAATCCATCTCCGATTCCAGATCTCGAATTGACTTGGCAACACCCTCCGGACCGGCAAGTTCCTCAACTCGAGCTGCCAAGTCATCTGCCAGAGGGACTTCGGGCTCCTTCCTGGGATCCAGGCCCTTGGACCTCGCATCCTCTGCTCTGTCGTATGCCCTTTCAAGTCCCTCTCTCAAGCGATCGAAGTAATCTTTCATTCATTCACCTCTCTAACCATCTCAGATAGAGATTCAAATACGTAATCTGGAGCATATTTTCCGTCCAGTTCGGATAGATCATCCGCTTCAGTGGCCCCCGTCAGGACTAGAACCGAAATCATGTTCATCTCTTTTCCTGCTTTAACGTCTGTATCAACCCTATCCCCTACCACAGCAGTTGACGAGGATTTTATACCGGCTTCGTTTAAATAGGCCCTAAGCATGTAAGTCGAAGGCTTTCCTATAATCAATGAGGGTTCATCATCTATTGCTCCCGATACGGCTCCAATACAGGCCCCGGCGCCTGGTTCCAGACCCCTCTCGGTCGGATAGGTGGGATCTGGATTTGTACCAATGAATTTGGCTCCTGAAAGAAGTGCCCGCAAAGCGGCTCTTATTTTTTCGTAATTTATACCTCTATCCATTCCCACCACTACGTAGGAAGCCTCCTCCGAGTTATCCCGCGAGACGATTTCAATAGCCTTATTTTCAAGCTCCTCCTTAAGACCATCCTCTCCAATCACATAACAGGAAGAGTTCCCCGATTTTTCCGACAAATAAATCGCAGTAGCATATGCGGAAGTCATTATCTCCGATTCTTCGGCTTCAATTCCCATTTTTGACAACTTTTCCACGTACTCCCTCCTCGACTTCGTGGAGTTATTGGTCAGAAAAACTAGGTCGCACCCATAGGCCCTCAGCTCATTGACGGCTTCTATAGCTCTCCCAATCGGTTTGTCCTCTAGATAAAGAACTCCATCCATGTCCAACATAAAGGTTTCAACATCCTCTATTCTAGCAGGAGGCTCAGGCAAAATTAATCGCCCTCGTTTCCTTTGTTTCCAAGTTTACTATGGGCACCCTGCCAGGCGTGGGATTAATCCCCTGCCTCTTCATGAAAATGGTTTGGCTCTGAAAGGTTGCGGAGTTTATCATAATCACACCTCGATATTTTCCACAGCCGTATCTGTGA
The DNA here is from genome assembly GCA_046538535.1 of Hadesarchaea archaeon. Taxonomy (GTDB): domain Archaea; phylum Hadarchaeota; class Hadarchaeia; order Hadarchaeales; family JAGGTB01; genus CAYLJV01. Next base: position 14,141 of record JBKHIS010000004.1, read on the forward strand.
AGGTGGCCACAATGTAGAACATCGGGAACGCCATCGATCACGAGATAGTCTTCGCTCTCAGGAGAAATAGGAGTTTTACCGCCCATGGGTTCCCCGTAAATGGGGGCCAGATGCCTTTTCTTAAGCATTCTTTCCATAGGATTAACAACGTTTTCCCTGTCAAGAGCTAAGTCAGCGGATATCAGATCGTCAAACCCCATCCCATGATAAAGAAGAAAGGTAACACCCTCCAAAGACACGTAGGATGGATTTCCCACCAGCTCCACATCTATATCCTTAAGCGGAGCCGCAACATCGTTAGACAGAGCAGGCTGCGGTTCAGCTAGTCTTACTGCATCGTGATTTCCGGGGGCAGCTATTATTGTGATGTCCTCGGGGACTTCAGAAAGCAGTGAAGCTACCCGCTCGTACTGTCTATAAACGTCAACTATCTCCAATTCCTTCTTCTGTCCGGGATAAATTCCAATCCCATCAACTAGGTCACCTGCAATGATCAGATACTTGACCTTCTTCGATATCTCCCTCTGTCGTTTATTGCCGGCTTCTCCCTTCAACCAATTTATAAACTTCTCGAAAACTTTGGGAAGAAACATCTTGCTTCCTACGTGGAGATCGGAGATAAGAACGGCGTACCCAGAGGCCCTTTCCGTATCCTTTCTTTTTACGGAATCAGGACCGGAAAGGGGTACTTCGGGCCAATATATCTCATTTCCCCAAACGAGCGGATCTCTACTCCCGCTTTTTAAATTTCCCGGAACCTTCGCCTTAACACCTATCACTTCATCAGTCACGACCTGGCCGATTTCCCTTAAGACCTCCTCATTCCGATCGGAATCCTTAATGTAAACGACCGCCTTGCCGGTCGGATCCTCCATTTCTATCAGCCAAGCGTCCTTCTTTCTTGTCTCTCTTTTACTCCTCACCAGACCAACCAGATTGACCATGTCCCCTTCGTGTCTAGCTATGTTGCTCATCTCGGTATAACTCTGGAAGTTCTCCCTCGATCTGATGATTCCACTCAAGACCTCGTATCGATCTCTGAAAAGCTGGATGAAATCCTCTATCTCTCCCTTAGACGTGCTTTTGTCGGTAATATCCTTGTGTATCTTCAATCCCTCACGGGGCCTCTCTACCTCTTTCCCAGAGATCTCAGGCTTTTTATCTACGGAGGGTTCCTCCCCCTCAACTGAAGCCTCATTTTTTCCGGATATATCCGAACTTTCACACCCAACGGACGCTTCGGCGGGTATAGCTTCCTCAGATTCCAAGAGCTTGGATATGAAGGTATCGGTGATTATAGAGGGCCTATCCTTTCTCTCCCTCAAATCGACCATCAGATCCCTCACGGAGGACTCCGGAACGTCCTTTATCTCCTCCAAAGCTTCTGGAGTGAGATGGATTCCCCTATCCATAAATCTCTCGACTAACTTCGAAGGCTGTCCCACAAAAGTCACCCCAGCCTCGATTGCTTTGAGCCAGGTAGAGAATCCAGATCCTTTATGTAAACGTGGTCCTGTATAGCCGATCTAACCTGTATACCATCCACATTCAGCTCTACCTCTTTTGTTCTGCCGTGGCGCCCATTACTGACAACCCTCGCGTCGACTATACCCATCATATCGAGTTCGGAGATGAGTCCACTAACTCTCCGTCTCGTAAGTATATCCCAACCATGTTGCCGACAAAGCGAAGAATAAACATCATAAACATCCCCAGTACCAACCCTTCTAGCCTTTCTCTCTTTTAAGAGTAAGATGCTTGCCAAAACCAGCTTCGACTGATCGGGAAGGGATTCTATGGCCTCTTCCATCCTGTTTCTCTCGATCCTTTCAGAAGCCTGAGATACATGTTCCGTCCTTACCTTACTACTCCTCTGTTCCTCCGCGATCTCCCCCGCATTACGAAGCAAATCGAGCGCCTTTCTAGCATCTCCATGTTTTCTGGCCGCGTGAGCAGCACATAGGCTTATAACCCCTTCCTCCAGGACGTCATCGGAAAATCCCCTATGAGATCTCTCTTCCAAGATGTCCTCTATTTGATTCGCATTATAGGGCGGGAAAACCACCTCCTCTTCACCTAGACTACTGACTATACGAGGATCCAGATCGTTAACGAAGTTTAGATCGTTGGAAATCCCCACGACTCCCATCTTCGCATTCCGGAGATCGGAATTTATCCTGGTGAGAAGATAAAGGACATCGGAAGTTCCCTTCGAAACAAGTTTGTCTATTTCATCTAAAACTGCAATAACTATCTGATCCCGATACTCAAGCCCCTCCAAGAGATTCTCGTAGACCTCATCGGTCGGCCACCCGGTCATCGGAACCTCTTCAGGCAAGGGCTCCCCATCTACCTCCTGAGAGAGCTTATCTCTAGTCTTGTTAGATAGCGTAGCCAAAACTCTATATTTTGTATCCACTATTTCGCAGTTCATATAGATCACGTTTATTTTACGGGAATACTCCTCCGCAACGCTTTCAAGCTCCTCCATCAAGTGTTTGACCGTCGCCGTCTTGCCTGTCCCGGTCTTGCCATAAACAAAAACGTTGGAAGGAGTTTCTCCTCTAAGAGGAGCAACCCAAATTCTCGCGAGCTGGTCAATCTGCTCGTCCCGGTGGGGCAGGTTATCCGGGATATACGTGGGCCTCAAATACTCCCTATTTTTAAATATCTGTTGTGTCTCCAACAATTCTTTGAATACTCCTCCTGATTTCTCGGTCAGGGGCACCAACCTCCTCTTTTTCAGAACGGTCCAATATGCGGCCCAGCCTCTCTTTCCAAGCCGCTAAAGATTTGGACAACTTATTAACCAAAAGCATCTCCATTGGTGGCATGTCCTTTGGCGATATGGAAGATGCTACAATTTTGGCTATCTTTTGTACGCGCAAGTTTATCAATGAATTTAAAACATCCCTCATATTTTCTACCTCCTCATTTTCCCCCTTATCCAGAAGTTCGGTAATTCTCATCTCCACCATCTGATAAAAACCAGATGAAAGGTCTTCTAACTGTGAGGACTTTCTTTCGGACATAAGCCGCTTTCTAATCCCAACTGTGGAAAAATCCTCTACTGGCTCCACTAAGCCTTCCTCTCGAAGTATAGATATTTCCCACGGTCTCAACAGAACCTCTTCTCCCTCCGCATAAGGTCCTAGACTTCTACCGACCAAGTTTATTTCCGAAAATCTTTCCTTTACTTCAGCCCTACACTTCATGATATCACGTCGCTCTGCTAATCAATCCCTCTGAAGGTTCATAAAGACGGCCGTTTCTCTTTTCTTGTCTGATTATTTCCTCAACGAAATCGGCCTCTATTCCGTCCGCCCTCGCCTCCTCTTTAACTGTCTTTATCGGGGCGCCATCACCATAATCATCCTCCAACTCATCTATGATCTCCATCACTCTCTGAAGTTTTTCATGTTGACTGCGGGAATGCCCCGTCATCAGAATATCTATGTCGGGCTTTCCGGATTCTTCCTCCAATCCCAACTGCCTGAGTGACTCCCGGAAAAGATCTATGGCCTTATCAGCGTCGTCAACAGTTACTTCCTCTGAAAGCCGCAACCTCGCATTTGACTTTGCTAGCCTAACAAGGGCTTCAAGCTGCCTAGCTGTAATAGGAACAGCCTCATCACCTTCGGAGGAGTCTCCCCCTACAGCACCTCGCCATTGAACGAAGAAGTCCTCAAGCTTCTTTTTTGCCTCTTCATTCCTAAACTTCGGATTAACGTACTTTCGAGCGTAAATTATAAGCTTACGAAGCTTCTCCCGGTCCAATTCAGGTTTAACTACTTCTTCCGGGCTACTCTGCAAATTAAGCATATGGTCCGCAAGATTTCTGTCCCTCTCCTCCTTAGGAATGTCTCTAAGGATAAACATCAAATCGAATCTAGATAAAATTAAGGCCGGTAGGTCTATCTGCTGCGGAATCGGATCGTATCTATCAAAACGACCCAATCTAGGATTTGCGGCCGCCAAAATAGCCGTTCTAGTGTTCAAAGTTGCAACTATCCCTGCCTTAGCAACACTGATCGTCTGCTGTTCCATGGACTCCAAAATTGCCCCCGACTCCTCGTCAGACATCTTGTCGAACTCATCAATGCAAGCCAAGCCCCCATCCCCTATCGCCAAAGCGCCGGCCTCCAGAGTCCAACCTCCAGTCATCTCATCGCGAACTGCCGCGGCAGTGTTATGAGTAATTATACCGTTGCCAATGAAGTTATGAGTCTTTGGTACTGTAAGGTCGTACAGCCGCTTTTTCCCAGTCTCCTCAGTCTTGCTTACCTTCTCCCACTTCAGGTCCGACCTAACGACTTCACCCAATTTCTTCTCTATTTCCGGCTCCAATTCCACGTCTTGAGGTATTTGAGTCGCCTTCTTCACTCCTGGGTTCTTTCTCCGAGTAAAGTAGGAGGCATGCGCTCCAACACCTGTCGCTGATTCTTCAAGAAGCCCGCTCACTGGCATCACGTCAATATTAGAGTTCCTTTTGGTATCCGTTATCGATATGAGAGAATCGAATTTTTTCCTTACATCGAAACCAATATGCCGAGAAAATTCATCTATATCCTCCCCCCTTATCATGAGATGGCTTTGTGTGGATTTTGTCTCCGTCTCCTGACCGCTATCAAGTCGCTCCGAGCCTTTACTATCCCCCGTCCTCCTTTCCGATTTTATACCGTAAGTCTCAAGCATTAACTGGACTTGTTTCGCCAGCTTGGAGCTTATAGTGGAATATTGAACGCTTTCACTGCCGTTCTCTCTAGAGACCACGCATCCATCGGCATCGAATAATCCTCGCAAAAAGGCATCGGAATTTACGTGTGTCGTAAGGTGTTTGTCCAGGCTTAACTCATTCTTTGGTGTTCGCATTCCTATATTTTCAAAGAACTTAGCTATGGTTTTACTGTATAATCTTAAACAAGGAACTTTACCTTCTTGTTCCTCTATATCGACCTTTTTTCCAAATTTATCCATTATAATCTCTCGAAGATACTCCAGCACCTCTTTATTCGAATTGGATATTCTAACCAAACCCCTCTCGTCCGACAAGGAAATATCACCAGCGCCAAATACGAAACCAATTAAGTACATGAGGTCCTCGTCAAATCTCCCCGGCAACGTAAATTCATCACCGTGTCTCAACATTACGCTCTCAAAATCCAGTTTATCAGTATCTATTCCTAGCCTTTCCGAAATAGTCTCCAACTTTTTAAAGGGTACGTAACGTTTTCTTATTCCTCCGTAAACGAAATCCTCAGACAAACCCAGTTCCGAGGCTGCATCCCTCAAAGCACCGAATTGGCCTTCCATCATTTCCCTTATCTCTTCCGACGATCTATCCGACAGTTTGAGGTTCTCCTCATCAAACTCGTAATAATATCGAGGCGAGATATTCGTCCGTTCGATTCCGGAGTAATCCGGAGAGGCTACGTAATCCCCCGGCTCTAGCTCGGTTACCTTCTTCCATTTTATACCACTATTCCCACAAGTGAGTAATTTGGTATTCTTCGAGGCCTCAATCTCTTTTCCGAAGGAGGTCTCGATTTTAACACATCCCTTTTCAGGCATTCTCCAGATCAAAGAGGATTCTTTAGCATTTATCTCGTCCCCGTTAAATGTGTAAATCTTCTTCGAGTATTCTTTAGACATTTCCCTTTCGGGCTGAAAATTAATTTCCTCCCTTACTAACTTCCCAATCTCTTCGAACCCATCCTCAGTATGAACCAAGGTATCCTCTGTCACGCATAAACCTGCTCCGGTCGATTTCTTGCCCGACGTATAGACGCTTCTAGGGGCGACCTTGTTAGCCCACTTCAGCAATTGGCTCTTTGCAGTGCCTGGATCACCAGTCAGAAGAATATGGCTGTCTCCACGAATCCTCGATTCATCGGGGAGTTCCACAGGAGGCGAACCAAATAGTTGAAGAGCAATTGCTTCTTTTATCCTCTCGTACCCAAATATGCTAGGGGCAACAGAGTTTATTACGAGATTACGGACACGATGGTTTTCCTTGAGGTCCTCTATCCACTCCTCGTCCTCGGACGATAGCTCTGTCTCCTCAACGCTCTTCTCCTTGACAATGACATTATTGACATCAAGGACCTTCTGAAAAGTGGTCTTCTTTTTATTCTGCTGGGTTTCTTGAAATGCCTTGAGAGTTCCAGTAATGATTACCTGATTCCCAGGAACGGCCTCATCCACCAGATCGTCCCTCGCTATGGCATTTATATACCTAGGAATTCTCCCGCCTCTGAGCTTTTCGGGAAGCTCCTGAACCCTCAAGCTCTGCCAGTCTCTGAACTCCGATTTCTGTTCCTGTAACCTAAAGGGGCCCTTTTTAGAGCAGTTCGGATTCTGACAGACCTGAGGTTTTCTGAAATCCCGAGATGCCTGTTGAACTTTATTAAGCTCTCCACAACGTAAGCATTTAAATGTAGCAATTTCAACTTCCGGTTTCACGTCGCTAGCTCTTGTCATTATGCCCTGAATTTGGATAAACTCGCCGACATCCTCGGATCGTATGCCTCTGACCTCCATGGTTTCGCTCAGATTCTTTACTCTCAGGTGAAATCTGGGGATTTCGGTTATATCTTCAAGGACCTCATCAGCAAATTCAAAAAAGTTAAGTGGATCCTTCAGGAGTTCATCAGCAAGATCCATATCATATTCTAATATATCATCAAAATCTACAACGAGAGACCTTTTCCCTTCAGTGGACAATCTGTGGAGTTCGTCCAGAATCTCGTTCCTATTTAGAAAATCTTCCAGCCTATCCTCTAATTGCTCTTCCATATAGCCAGCCTCCCAAGCGGAATAACAATTCACCCTCCGATTTTTTAAGATAATAGGGTGTAAAATTTACACATATATTTACAAATCTCTTCAAAAATATTCAGTCATGATATCAACTCCAAACTTCAATTGACACATTTTATCAGCTGAACTTTGTATGCTAAATCGCCCGTATATTGCCTCATTTTAATTTTATTGGGTTAGATACATCTTATTCCCAAGAATACACATTAGAGTTTCCGGGAGGGTTAAGTAAAAGTAAGATTCACTCAGATCAATGGGAATACTGGGAAAAAATAATCCAAAAAAATAAAATCCCAAAAACCCTTAATTTCGAAAAATAAAATTTTTTTTGCGGTCTTCCACTGGAAACACTGGAAATAAGGGTCCTCAGTGTCCGAGATACCTGGAGTAAAGATTGAGCAGGTAGTTTAAAATCGAAGATTTGGACCGGAATTCAAAATTTCACGTTGAATTTTCCGTATAATAAAAAGCTAAAATACAGGTTTATATTTAATGTATAAGTAAATATAGCTTTAAAATATATTTAAAGACCTTATATCTAAAATATGGGATAAAAAAGACTTTTTAGCATTCTAAACTAAAAATAAAAAATCCGAAAGTTCATTGCTCAACCCGAAAAAATATCAATGTATTCATAGGCTCCAGCAGCTGAGTCGAAACAATAATGCAGGCGTGAGTAGTTCTCTGCAAAGGCCTCAACATCCGTTTTGACCTTCTCAGGCTCCTCATTCTCGACTATAACTCGGGTTATTAATTCAGCTATTTCTTCCATTTCACCTTCCTCCATCCCCAGACGAGTAACCTCCGACACACCAATCCTTATACCCCCGGGATTTTCATAATGTCTATCCTCTCGAATGTCCCAAGGCAAGAGATTACGATTTAGGATTATATTTGCTTCCTCAAGCTTCTTCTCAAGATCCCCTCCCAGTCCATGTTCAGTTATATCAGCAAGAATCAGATGTGAGGAGGTATACCCCTTCTCCGAACCCACCACCTCTATTCCCCTTTCGTGCAAGGCCTCCGCCAAGCTTCTCGCATTGTTAACTATTTGTTCCGCGTACTCCTCACCAAACTCCTTTACTTCTGCCAGAGATATAGCCAGGGCAGCAACAGCATGCAAGTGGTGATTACTAACTACACCCGGAAATACTGCCTTGTCTATATCCTCCTTTAAGTCCTCCTTTGAGGTAAGAACCATTCCGTGTTGAGGACCAGGAAGGGTTTTATGTGTACTACAATCCATGATCTCGGCACCCTCCGACAAGGGATCCTGGAACTGATTCCCAGCAATAAGTCCTGCAACATGAGCCGCATCGTAAGCTACCCGAGCTCCATGTGCCTTGGCCACGTCAGTCAATTCCTCAACCGGATGAGGAAACAGAAACACACTGGCGCCGAAGAGAAAAAGTTCCGGTTCAACCTCGGCTATCCTATCTTTAGCTTTATCCACATCTATGTTCATTTCCTCTTCATCAAAAGGAATGTATTCCACATTCAATCCGTGGACTGCCCCCGCAGTGCCGTTGAATTTCTTCTTGCCCATGCTTATATGACCACCCTTGGAAATAGGAAGAACCATCAGCGTATCGCCAGGTTCCGTGAAGGCCGTATAGGTAGACAGATTGGCCAATACTCCTGAGACCGGCTGTACATTTGCATGCTTAGCTCCATAGACATCCTTAGCCAAATCCATTGCAAGAAATTCGACTTCGTCGATGTACTTACAGCCCGCATAAACCCTTTCTCCAGGAGGGCCCTCGGCATATCGGTTCCCAAAATCAGTAGTCATTGCTTCCCTCACAGCAGGACTAGGGACGTTTTCGCTCCCAATCAAATTGACCGTGCTCTTCATCCATTCATGATGTTTCTTGAGAAGGTTTCTAGTTCTATCAAAAGACTTTCTGGGATCCATCTATCTAAACATCTCCTTTTTTGATCTTTGAGCTAAGTCACTTCTAATTCATATTACAGGTCCATAAATATATGCCCTTTGAATGTCCCACCACTCGTAAAATATATGAGATAAGAACCATTCTAATCAGAAAAGCTCTGAAATTAGAATCCGGAAACCGTCTTGTAAATATCAACGATGTCCCCCAATAGAGCGCTTGAGGTCTCCCTCGGCCCCGCTCCAAAACCAGTTATCGTAACCTCTCTGGCCAAATCCGTCTTCAAAGTCACCGAATTTAAAGTTCCCCTAACCGCGAGCGGATCACCCTCGGACACCAACTTCGGAGAAACCTCGAGTTCCTGCGAACTGGCGACTCCCACCAACCTAATTTCCTTACCAGTTTCCTTCGCCAGCTCCATTAACTCCGGACCAATCCTAGTTATTCCCTCAATTTCAACGTCATCAAGCTTTACGTCTCGGTCCAAGAGAGAATTGGTTAGAATCGTCATTTTCGCAGCCGTATCTATACCCTCAATATCAAGAGTCGGATCCTTTTCAGCTATGCCAAGCTCTTGGGCCTCGTGAAGAACCACATCGAAGGGTACGCCCTCCTCCGCCATCCGAGTTAGAATGTAGTTGGTCGTTCCGTTCAGAACACCTCTAATCTCCGAAACGCTGTCCCCGGACAATTGATTCCTAGCAAGGCCAATTACGGGAACCGCCCCCCCTACTGTTGCCGAATACCTAAATTCTATGCCGGATTCATAAGCCTTGTCCTCCAGTTCTCGGAATGCAACGACTAAAGGCCCCTTATTGGAGGTGACCACATGTTTTTGGAGATCCATTGCCTTCTTTATATGCGATAGTCCGGGTTCTCCATCCTCTATGCTGGTTGGAGTCAACTCAACAACGACATCAGAATTCACATCCTCTATTACATCAAGCGCAGAAACTTCCTCATTCGCATCGGGATAATCAGTTATTTTACCCCCATCTTCGGCCCTTTCGAGAAGTTCCTGGAGATCGATGCCATCGGGATCAATAACTGCTCCATCAATATCCACAACTGCCACCACCTCAGGAGAAAAACCCGACCTATTCTTTAGGTAATCTTCCTTCTCAAGCAACACACGAGCCAAGCCTTTGCCCAGATTTCCAAAACCGACAAATGTTAGTTTCAAAATATCACCTCAGGGATCTTATCAACAACAAATCTTTCTCCTCAGTTATCTCCTTTAACTTAAACATTGCCTCCTTAAGACAATCTCGATCCGTGGCCTCAACTACCACTAGGGCGGATGACTCTCCTTCGGACTGTCCTAAAGCTATTCTAAGATCAGAAATTCTAGCACCCTCAACAGAATTCAACCTGTCCACCGAATTCTTTATATCTGTCTCTATGATATCGCCGACAAGAAGAACAACAGATCGGGCCACCGCTTCCTCCTCCCCTATTCTGGTGATCTGCGCACCGGATTTTTCCAATTCCTCCTTAATCCTCTCCATCTTCTCGCTATCTCCCACTTCCAGAAGCAAAGTAACCGGCACCTTCCCCAAAGGAGTTTTTTCGTCCCTCTCATGGACCACGTTCTGGATATTTACACCTAGCTTTGAGATAGGTTCAAGCACCTCGACGAGCCTGCCTGGGGTATCCTCCAATTCCATTTCAACTCTAACTCGCATTTGCTCACCTACTCCTTTTTCCTTTATAATCTGCCCATTTATGTTATTTGTTTAACGCTAAAATCGAGAGATGAGTTTAGAGAGAAAACTATGACCTTCAATAATACCCAAAGATCCTTCTTCGACCGAAAACTCATCAAATGCTTTCACCGAGTCCCCTCCCCTCCCTCTAGTACTGAATACAGAGAGAGGAACGGGCTCCGAAACGTGGTCCCTGAAATCAATAGGCGTAGGGTGATCAGGCATGATCGAAATACAATATTCGCCTTCGATTCTATCCATTAATCTGCCTATCAATCGGCCATCTAGATTTTCAATCGCCTCAATTTTCTTCTCAACGTCACCCGCGTGACCCGCTTCATCTGGCGCCTCCACATGTATCAAAACCATGTCTTTTTCTTCAAGGGCCTTTAACGCATAGTCGGCCTTTCCCTCATAATTAGTATCATAATATCCTGTTGCTCCCGGTACTTCAAACACTTCCATTCCAGAAAGAACCCCAAGGCCCTTAACAAGGGTTACCGCCGATATAATGCCCCCATCCACCCCATACTTATCTTGAATGGTTTCTAGAGACGGCTTTTTTCCCTGCCCCCAAAGCCAAATCGCATTGGCCGGCTTTTTTCCCTCTTCAACTCTCCTTTCATTCACAGGATGCTCGGAGAGAAACTTCCTTGACTCCATCATCATCTTATTTAATCCTCTGACTACCTCTCCATCCTCGGGTTTCATCTTAATATCGGCCACTTTTTCATCCAAAGCATGATGAGGAGGCGTGGACATGATTTCCAAGTCACCCTTCAAATTCCTCAAGACGAAGAGATGTCTATAATCCACGCCATGATAAAATTCCCCAACGTGACCATACTTTCTTGATACAGCATTCAGTAACTCCTCGGACTCCTCGGGTGAAAGGTGGCCTGCGCTATAATCCTTAATCTCACCGTTACGGATTGTCACAAAATTGCAACGGAAAGCGATATCCTTCCCGCCAAGTTCCACACCGAGACCCGCCGCTTCAAGAGGACCCCTCCCAGTATAATATTCAGCCGGATCGTGTCCCAAAATCGACATGATCGCAATGTCCGAATCCGGACTCATTCCTAAGGGAACATTATCCAATTTTCCGTTTAGACCCTCTCTGGCTATCCTGTCCATGTTCGGATTGTCTGCAGCCTGGAGTGGAGTTTTTCCATCCAACTCCTCTAGCGGATGGTCCGCCATACCGTCGCCAATAACGATTACGTACTTCAAAATTTCACATCCATCTGAGCCGAAATCCTCAAATGAGTTCCGATTTTAAAAAAGTTCTGTTTCTCAAAGTTCTAAAAGAAATTTAAAAGGAAGACAACATTCATATACAGTTGGATTGGTGATTAAAAATTGAAGGGAAAAATAGGCTTACAGCTATATTCCATAAGAAACGTCATCGACAAGGAAAATTTGGAGGAAGTGCTAGAAGAAGTTAAGGCAATTGGATACGAAGGAGTAGAATTTTTTGACTTCTACGGCAAATCCGCCCATGAAATAGCACGAATTATGGAGAAAGTGAACCTAGAACCTATCTCAAGCCATGTAGACTACGAGAAAATTTTAAAAAATACAGAAGAAACCATTGGATTTCATAAAGAAATTGGTTGTAAAAATATCATTGTTCCCTGGCTCTCGGAGAAGAGATTTAAAGACAAAGATGCGGTTAAGGAAACCGCAAAAGATCTGTCCGAATTAGCCGAAAGAGTCGAAGAACGCGGCCTAAAACTCGGATACCACAACCACGATCAAGAGATAGTTAAAGTCAATGATATAACAGCATTTGAACTATTCGACAAACTCATCAGCGACAAACTGATGATTCAGCCGGACGTCGGAAACGCAGAAAAGGCAGGTATAGACGCAGCAGAGTACTTTTTCGGGTTTAAGAGCGAGTTTATTTCCTTACACGTCAAAGACGCGAAAAGGAAGGGCGGTGCTGAAGCGCCACTGGGTGAAGGAGACGTAAATCTCAAAAAATACATACAGATGGGAGAGAGAAGAAATATTTCCTGGTACATAATCGAAAACGAAGGCAGCACCGCTCCTATGAACGCAGTCAGAAATGATTTCAATTTCCTGAACTCGTTGAAAATACAATCCTAAATGGATAACACGAGGTGAATCAACTTGAATAAAATAAATATAGGAATGATAGGAGCTGGCCAAATAGCAAACTATCATCTAGAAAGGTACCAAAAAATACCCGATGCCAAAATAACAGCAATAGCTGACATCAAGGAAGCAAAGGCTGAAAAAGCAGGCAAAAAATTCGACATAGATTACACTTACAAGGACTACAAAAACATCTTACAAGACGCTGAAATAGACGCTGTAGACGTATGTCTCCACAACAACCTCCACGCGCCAGTTACTATTGATTCCCTGGAGGCTGGAAAGGACGTTTTCTGCGAAAAGCCAATGGCTGGCAGCTACGCCGACGCCCTTAGGATGTATCGGAAAGCTCAAGAGGAAAATAAAAACTTGACAATACAAAACAATCGCCTGTATGATAAGGAAACAAAGGCAGCACGAAAGCTCATCGAAGATGGAAACCTAGGAAGAGTATTTTTGGGGCGTGTTGCCCACTTCCAAGGAGTCGGAATAAGAAGGAGGTCCATACCCTACGTCGAGGGATATGGATCGATGGGATTCGTCAAAAAAGGATTCGCCGGGGGAGGGGCACTTTACGATCTGGCCACTTATAGTATAGGACAAGTAATGCATCTTCTGGACGCACCGGAAGTGAAAAGGGTAAGCGGAAAGACCTATCAAAACGCCAAGGAGAGGTATGAGTCGAGCTCGGCGGAGAGTCCCTACAGCCAAAGGCTAGAAAAGTCCGAATATGACATCGAAGACCTAGGGTGTGGTTTCGTAAGGCTTAACGATGAAAAGATAATGACCGTTACCTCCGGTTGGCATGCATACATTGATCCGGAAGGCAGCTCGGTGTTAGGCACAAAAGGAGGAATAAGGTTGGATCCTTTCAAATTCTATACAACCATTTCCGACATGGAAGCAGACGCAACCCTTGATCTCGAGGAATATGAGAGGAGGAAAGGTCTGATGGAGGGAAGAAGCGAAGGGGTAGAATCCGAAATTCAATACGACTCACTATATCACTGGGTTCAGACCCTGAAAGGAGAGAAGAAGCCATTACCTACTGCAGAGATTGCTCTAAAGTCGATGATGATAATGGAAGGAATATACCTATCCAACAAGCTGGGAAAGGAACTATCTTCCGAAGAGATAAAGGAAAAGTCCGAAAGCACAGCCCTAAACGTATAGTAAGCGTACCGAATTCTCAATTCCTTCCGTCCAATTCTTTATTTTAGAACCTTACCCGTGGCCATGTACCACATATAAAGATCAAGCTCACCTGGAGAAAGGTCTATTTCGGCCGAAACCTCTTTGGCATTCTTTTCAATGGAAAGATATCTTGATCTAGTCAAAGTATTTGGAATTTTATCTATGACGTCATATTTATTTAAAATCCTTAGAATATGCCTATCCAAGATAGCTAGCTCTTCGTATCCAACGTTCCTGAGAAAATGGCTTCCTTCCTTATATCCAACACCTTTGACATTTTCCACCAACCATCCTCTAGCATCCGCCGGTGTGGAAAAATCGGTTATTATAGATTTTATTTTCCCCGCATATTCTCTTGCCTTAACAATGTACCTCGCCCTGACCCTGTAGAATCGGTAGCCCATATTCCGGAGACGATCCCTGAGTTCCTCGAAGGAAAGTTCCACAAAACCACCGGCGCCGAGATCATTCTGTATCTCTATAGCAAGCTCAGCCGAACAGTTGGCGGTTAATATACAAAAACAAAGTTCGGAAAACCACCGCCTTTCCGAAGACTTACCAACCTCTTTGAACTCCGCCATTCTCTCCTCTACTTCCCCCCCTACCTCGTTGCTCTTCAAATCATTTAATCTAGATATCAAATCCTGCATAACTACCTTAGAAAGAAGCCTTCATTCCATTAAGCTTTAATTCCCGGTGAAAATCTACCCAGCGTGTATTGAACACTTCCGTTTTCCCTATCCCGAATAGGGTGTGATTCACCCCATCTCCTCACCTGGACGTTTTTAGGTGTTGCATCTAACACGGAAAAATCCGGGATTTCCCGCGGCTGAACGGGGACTGAAACCAAGCCCGAGCGGGGGTGGAGACTCATCGGTGCCAATATAAGACCTCTTCTCCACCTCAACTCGGTGAGGAGGCAGGTGCCCAATCTGCCTTTGAATCTTATTTTTGAGCCTTCACCACCAGAATCGAATGAACCTTTAGCATCGATAAAATCAACACAACTGACAGTGATTTTCTCTTGGGTTCGAGTGAGAAACTTCAGATCCCGTGATGAGCCGGGGGCCACCTTCTCCATAGGAATCATAACATCAAACCCTAATTCGCCAGAGTATTTCACCAAAGGATCCGGAAATCCTTCTTTCTCCAAAGCGGCCAAAAATTGTTCCGTTAGCTCTTTCGTTGCCGATAGACCCCCCTCCTCGGCCTTAATAGACCAGGCCAAATCTCTTCCCCTAATGTCCGAAGCATTATTAGGATCCGAATAACGCCAATAAGAAGCATAAAAAGCTGAGGATCCTCGATTCAGCAGTTCTGCCACGACCTCCTCAGAATCCAGAACTAATATAGAACTTCCGCTGGAAATATGCCTTTGAATATTCTTAACATCCTCGTTGAAAAAAGCACATTCTCGGATAGGATCCGGAAACCCCGAGTAAACAAAGTCAATAATTGCTCGTCTGACTCTCTTTTGGCGATAATATTCTTCCATAATTCTATCAGTCATAGATAATCCACTTTTAAATAAAAGGAATTTTTGAGAGGGTAAAGTGAAACTATTATCGAACTCACCTTCCATTAGAAAATTAACTAAATATACTTTAATAGGAACAAAAAATCAGAGAATCAGTTTAAATAGACTCACAGCGCGACCTAATACATCAGAACGTTAAAATACATCTGAATTTAGACCGTTAAAATCTTCGTTCTTTCCAAATCCATGCCTATCAGCAATCATTCTGAGTCTGGAAAAATTCTTTTTTTTATTCTCAACGAGCTCATTGAAGAGACTGAAAAAGGTACTCGTATCATCTGAAGTCCAAGCCTTCGATACCGTTTCTGGATCCAGAGCTGAACGCAGTGAGTAAAGATACTTAAGAGATCTAGATTCCCTCTCAATAAGGTTGGTGAAGAGGTTTTTTCCACTTCTTCGCCCAGATACACTGGACTTAACCTTAAATCCAGATAGATAGTCCTCTAAGCTAAAATCAGATAATTTTGATCCAATATCCTCCATTATAATCCTATTTTTGCTAGCTAGATGTTCAATTTCCATCAATGTCTCCTTATCTCCCCCCAATTCCTTGTAAACCTCCATAATATCCCCCTCAAGCTCGCTATCGGACCAATGCACAAAACCAAAGGTCCTGTACATCAGATTTAAAACCTTATCCTCCTCCTTCATGGATCTTGCCTCTTCAACTTCGTCCAGTTGCTCGTCTATAATACTCTTCATATCAACAAGGTGATCCGCTGCATTTTTCAGATATCGCTCCTCCTTATCCGAAATATTCAATTCCGAAATCCTTTGCAGATTTTTAGCCACCAAACCTAGATTCTTTCTTATCCTACCTCTCATCAATTCCTTTAGAAAATTTTCAGCCTCTTCTGACCTTTTACGATCCGTAATATCTATAAAAGACGTTAATATGCAATTTTCGTTTTCAAACTGAAACGAAGAAACCTTTTCAACAACCCACTTTACCTCACCCTCCTTAGTCTGTACTCTGTGCTCATATGGCTCCGCTCTTTCCCCTTCCAGCATCTTAATTGCCTTATTTCTAACTTCCTCCCTCTCACTCTTGGGAACAACATTAAGAGATTCCATTCCAACAAGTTCGCTTTCCGAATAACCGGTAAGATCAGTAAATTCTTGATTGACCTCCTTGAACTTACCATCGCATATGATAACATTAGCCCCCGAGTTTTCAAACAGGACCTTATATCTATCTTTCCCCTTACTCAATAGAACCCTCAAAAGATCATTTCTAAAACATGAGACAAAAATTTTTCCTATAAATGTAAAAACAATATAAAAAAAACTTTAAACACGCCCCAACCAAGTACGTCTTTCACATTTTTAAAGATCTCAACAATCTCTAATCCATAATTACAAAAGCAATTATCCAGATATCTATCCGCTATTCCTGTCCCATATACCAAGGGTTCGTCTATTACCCCAAAGACTATTGACTTCAAATGCAACTATGGCATTTTCGTATATGTCTATCAAATTAAAGGAGTTTCCATACTTGCTCCGCTGATAAACACTACTAAACGAGTTCGCGTTGACAATAACGGTGCCCCCAACCCTAGCCGCAAGCGGATGAGAGGAAGTTCCCGTCAACATCAAATCTATTTCCTCATCCACGGCCCTCCGGAGTAGATTGCCACTATCCTCGAGAAGCCCTTTCTCTCTGGAATGAGGAATCGGTATCACATTATGATGAAGAAAGAGGCCGTTGAAAGGTTGATCCCTTTCCTTAACTTTTTCAAACAGTATCTCTCTCTCGTTCTCTCCCACCAGGCCAACCCTAGAATCATACTGAGCTGATGACACTCCCTGAAGAAAAACTTTATCATCAGAATACGACTGGTCTATCCTACCAAAAAAATCCTGGAACAATTCATAACCAAGATAGTTTATATCCCTCCCCGCTGGAGTGTATATTATTTCTGATTCGATCCTAGACATGTACTTGTTGGCCAAACTATAATTTCTAGAAATGCCTTCCTCCACAATTCCTCCACAATGAACAACCAAGTCGGCATCTAGATCGTTTATAGTATCCACGGCATTGAAAAAATGGGTATACTTGAATTTAGTCGTATTTGGAATCATCGCTTCAGAGGAGGATGAAATATACGTATTCGCAACCTGAACCATTCTCAACTCCCTCTCTCCAAAATCGTGGAAAATACGTTTTCCCTTCCTTTGAAAAACCTCTATGGAACGAGAGTTATTCACGCGATGTGTTTTCACGTTTATTTCATCGGCGGAAATTTCGACCACGTTATAGGAGTTAGTATCCCCATGACGAGTTTTTGTTCCCGAAGCAGTGCCGGCATTCACAAAAACCGTATCCTCCACTTTATGGACGTTTGGATGGTGCCTGTGACCAGAAAGAACCAAATCCACATCAGATTTCAAAAAGAGTTCAAGCAAGTCACCCGCATTTGAAAGAACATTCCTTTCTCTACCCGCTTTGGGAACCGGAAGGGTATGATGGTGAATCACTACTATTTTTATTGACTTTTCTCTGTACTCGTTTAGAGCATCTTTAATCATTTCAAACTCAGCCATCCCAACTCTTCCTCCATTGCTGTCTGGCACTCCGCTGTCAACATAAATAATCAAAGCATCATCAAATTCCTCTATACCACTAGACGGCCCTATATACTCCTTATAGAGCGAGAAACCACCACTTCTGTAGTCATGATTTCCAGGTACTACCACGTACGGAATGTCAACTTTTCGCAGGTACTTTCTTGCCAGCTTGTAGTATTCCCTCTTACCGGACTGAGTAACATCGCCCGAGTGCACCAAGATGT
>JBKHIS010000062.1:0-6194 GCA_046538535.1 Hadesarchaea archaeon
GTCGCTTCGAACTTTTTGCTTGACTTTTTCCCTGCTTCGTAAAGTCCTCGTCCAATATTGGCGTTGTATTTATGGAAGTATTCATTCATTTTCTGGATTACGGGTTCAGGCGTCGGTGTGGTTGCAGCGTTGTCGAGATATATGACTCCGGTATTAAGAAATGGGATTTCTGATCTAACTTCATTTACCTCTTTAGCCATGTCTCCACAACCGTTTAGAACTATTTAACGCCGTTAAATAAATTCTATCTTTTTCAACATCGTAATTTTAGTCTTTCTCTTCCAGATATCTCTTGTATTTCTCTGCATCCATTAATTTTTCCAGCTCCTCCTTGTCCTCGATTTTCATTTTACAAATCCATCCATCGCCATATGGATCTTCATTGACCATTTCCGGTTTTTCTTCCAATTCTACGTTAACTTCCGTTACCTTACCGCTGACGGGCGCATATAGAGTTGAAACGGATTTTATTGATTCTACGGCCCCGAGTTCGGATTCAGTGGAATCTCCTTTGGAGTATTGAGCGAAGTCATCTCCTATCGTGGGAAGTTCTACGAATACAATGTCCCCTAATCGATTCTGAGCGTGGTCCGTTATGCCGACTCTCATCTCAGAGTTCTCTTTTTTGATCCACTCGTGTTCTTTGGTGAAAAGGAATTTATCCGGAATTTTTACCTCCTCGGACATATAAACACCTCCTGCTTTGTTATTTTTCCTTGAACATTCTCCAGCTGAGTACCGGGTTTCGGGCGGCATTCGTATAATCCAGCCGTCCTATGGACGTATTATGGGGAGCGTTTTTGACTTTGGAAGGATCTGAAAATGATTCATCCGCTATTTTTTCTAGGGCAGTTAAGTATTCATCAATTTCACTTTTGGAAGCGGTTTCTGTGGGTTCTATCATCATTGCTTCTTTCACTATATCTGGAAAGTATAGTGTTGGTGAATGAAAGCCGAAGTCCAGAAGTCTTTTTCCGACATCCATCGCACTTACTCCGGTCCTTGATTTAAGTTCTTTGCAGCTCAAAACTGTTTCGTGTTTACAGGGCACGTCAAGGCCGTATTTTGAGTTTATCCCTTCTATGTTTCTTGCTTTTCTCTGAAGATAGTTTGCATTTAGCACTGCGATTTCTGATGCCTTTTTGAGTCCTCTTGGACCCATTAGACGGATGTAGGCATATGCCTTCAAGAGAACCTTAAAATTTCCAATATAGGGGTGCACTTTGGAATTTCGTTTCTCTCTTTCTTTATCGAGTTTATAGAAATCGTTTTTTCGATCGTATTTTATTCTGGGTTTTGGGAGAAATTCTTCCAGCTCATTCTTTACGCCGACAGGTCCACTACCTGGTCCTCCTCCACCGTGAGGAGCGGCAAAGGTCTTATGCAAGTTTAGGTGTAAAAGATCAAATCCCATGTCTCCTGGCCTTGTCTTTCCCATAATGGAGTTCAGATTAGCTCCATCGTAGAACAGCAGACCTCCATGTCCATGAACGAGCCCAACTATCTCCTCTATGTTTTTTTCGAATAGCCCTAATGTGTTGGGATTAGTTAGCATTATCCCTGCAGTTCTTTCCGAAATAATCGATTTCAGCGCCTTTATGTCGATTCTTCCCTTTTTATTTGAGGGAAGTTCTATTATCTCAAATCCGGCCATTTTGGCGCTTATCGGGTTGGTTCCGTGGGATGAGTCTGGCACTATAATCTCGGACTTTTCATTTTTCTTGGATTTGTGATATTCTCTCACAATATTCATGGCAGTAAATTCACCTTGGGCTCCTGCTGAAGGTTGTAAAGTAAAGTGATCCATGCCGGTTATTTCTCTGAATAATTCCTTTAATCTGTACAAAAGTTCGAGATTTCCTTGGACGGTTTCCTCTGGCTGTTCCGGATGCATTGATTCCACTCCGGTCGTAGAAGAGATTTCTTCCAAGGTTTTTGGATTGTACTTCATCGTGCAGGATCCGAGCGGGTATAGACCCGAATCCACTCCGTAGTTCATCTGAGACAGTCTCGTGAAGTGTTTGACGATTTCCGGTTCGGATAGCTCTGGCAGGTTGAGTTCTTTTCTTCTCAGGTTTGGGGGTATATTGTGCTCACTGCTTTTCTTCTCTTCTATTGCTACGTCTCCTTCCTTGTTTCCTTTCTCGAAAATCAATGGTTCTTCCCATTTTGCCTGGCGATAGTTCAAGCTTTCTCCTCTCTTATCTCCTTTATCGCACATACGAGATTTTCTATATCCTCTTTCGAATGTTTCTCGGTTGTGCACCACAGAGATGCATTTTTCAAGTTTTTAAAATAATCACAGAGAGGCACGCCACCCATTATTTTCTTCGATAAGAGTTTAGATCTAAGTTCTCGCCCATTAAGGTAGTCTTGATCGAACTTTATTGTGAATTCGTTGAAGTGCGGCGCATCGAATAGGGGTGTATTAACTCCTCTCAGATCGTTTAGTCTTTTCATTGCATATTCGGCGTTTTCCACGCATTTTTCGGCTATCCTTTGCAGTCCTTCGGCGCCCAATGAGGAGAGATAGATAAGGGAGGCTAGGGCGCAAAGCATGTTGTTGGTACATATGTTGGAGGTTGCTTTCTCTCGTCGTATATGTTGTTCCCTTGTTTGAAGAGTCATGACAAAACCTCTTTCTTCATTTTTTTCCGTTTGGGTCATTCCTGATATCCTTCCGGGGAGTTGATGTATGTATTCTCTGTCATCCTTGCATGCGAATATCCCAAGCAAAGGGCCTCCGAAATTTATTGGATTTCCAAGTGGCTGACCCTCTCCTACCACGATATCAGCGCCGTATTCTCCTGGCGGCTCGAGAATTCCTAGTGAAATTGGATTTACGCCTACTACAAAAGGTACGTCTTTCTCTTTCAGTATTCGTGAAATCTTTTTTGTTTGAGTTTCTATGAACCCTAGATAGCTGGGGATTTCTAGATAGAATCCCGATGTATTATCATTTATTTTTTCCTCTAAATCGGAAATATTTATTTTTCCAGCTG
This sequence comes from Hadesarchaea archaeon, assembly GCA_046538535.1. Lineage (GTDB taxonomy): Archaea > Hadarchaeota > Hadarchaeia > Hadarchaeales > JAGGTB01 > CAYLJV01. The sequence continues at coordinate 3,003 of JBKHIS010000062.1, forward strand.
TTTTTCCCTGTTTTATCTTTCGGATATTGATTTCGGGGCCTGAGCAGTAGGTCTCCAAAACGGAAAACCTTTTTGGAGAGATGTATTCTGGAACGAGGAATTCGCTACCCCGAGTTATTCTTGAGCTCATCAAGGCGGCCTCTCCAAGCGCGGAGGGCCAACCGTACATGGACGAGTTTACTACTGGGAGGTCAACTAACTCTGTAATCATGCTCTGATATTCAAACATGGCTTGAAGGAGACCTTGGCTGGCCTCCGCTTGGTAAGGGGTATATGATGTCAAAAATTCGGAACGAGATGTGAGGTTCTTCACGTGGTCGGGAATGTAATGATTCCAAACTCCCCCGCCTAGAAATGAAGTAAATTCTTCGAGGTCATCGTTTTTTAAGAGGATTTTTTTAATCTCCTCTTTGATTTCTCTCTCGGATTTGGAGGGCGGAATATCCAGAAGTTCATTTAGTTTAAGTTTCGGGGGAATGTCGGAGTATAAATCATCTATGGAGTCAGCTCCTAGGCTATCCAGCATATCCCGTTTCTCTTTCTCTGTAAGTGGTATATAACGGTTCGACATTTTCTTTTTCAGCCTATACAAATGGTAAGTTCACAACTTCCGCCTCGGCTGTTTTGTTCCGAATTTTGATCTCTATCGTTTTTCCAGCTTCTTTGAATCTTGGGGAGATATATCCCATTCCGATTCCCTTTTCCAGAATAGGGGAGTATGTTCCGCTTGTTACTTCTCCAACCTTTTTTCCATTTTTTCTGATATACATGCCGTTTCGGGGTATTCCTTTAGTTTTCATTTTGAACCCGATTCTGATTCTTTTCGGTCCATTTTCCCTTTGCTCAAGGAGATATTTTCTGCCTATAAAATTCCTGTTTTCTAGGTCGAGGGCAAAATTAAGCCCTGCTTCGATGGGAGTAGTCCTCTCGTTCAATTCTTTACCATAGAGAGGAAAACCAGCCTCTGTCCTTAGCGTGTCTCTTGCGCCGAGCCCACAGGGTTTTATCCCATATTTCTCTCCTTTTTTAAGTATTGAGTTCCAGAGTTCTTCGGCCCTTTCTTTGTCTTCGTTTCTAATTTCGAGGGCAATTATTTCAAATCCGTCTTCTCCGGTGTATCCCGTTCTGGAGACTATGGTTTTATGGTCGAAAACCTCCATCTTTTTGAATGTGAATTTTCGTTCTGGGAGGGGTTTCTTTGTGATCTCCTTTAATATTTCCTCGGATTTAGGTCCTTGAATGGCAAAGAGTGAAGTAGAAAACGTTTCGTCTGTTATTTTTATGCTGTCTTCAGCTCTGTGGGTTAGAAAATTTGACATATTTTTCAAAGAGGTAAACCATGCGATTATCTTCTTGCGATTTCCTGCATTGCAGATAATTAAATATTCTTTCTTTTTTATCTTGAAGAATACGACATCGTCTTTTGTGCCACCCAATTCGTTGCAGATTAGCCCGTAAGCTGATTCGTTTGTTTCTAATTTTTTCGGATCTTTCGTGAGAAGATATTCTAAGAATTGTGTGGCTTTTTTCCCTTTGATTGATATTCTCCCCATATGGGAGATGTCGAATAAACCGACGTCGTTTCTAACTGCCATATGTTCATCTTTAGTGCTTGAGAATTCACGGGGAAGCCTCCAGTTTGAAAAGAGAGTCATCTTTCCGTTGGATTTATGCCAATTCCGTAAGGCGGTAAAATTTGGATCCAATCTTTTGCACCTATTAAACTGTTTTTCGTAGAAAAGATAAGAACTTTTAGATTTTTACGTTTGACTTGCTTTTTTGCTCGGATAAATCTATATCCTTCCTGAGGTTGACTTATTGTTGACGGAAGCTAAAAGCGAGGTATTGAGGACAACTTTCTGGCGCGCTTTTTTATTCTGTATTTTTTCCAGTTCTCCAGCCACTTTTCGTTTTCTCTTTCGAGAATAGCAGTGATAATCTCATTGATCTCCTTTTCCGATGCTTTTTTCCCTTTTTTCTTCCCGATCTTCCGTGCGATTTTTTTGGCCTTCAGGTTTGGAACTCCTATCTCCTCTAAGACGTCCTTTATCTTTTCACGTTGAGATTTTTCTTCGTCATCTTTCTTTTTTTCTGAAATTTTCTTGCTCATGTTTTTGTATTAGAAGTATTAATAAGAAAAAGTTTTTGAGTATCTTCAACGTACGAACTTGTACTAGACATTAACACTTGAGTGTGTGTTTTCTACTTTCCAATTTTAATTTAGTTCACGATAAATAGATTGGATTTTTCCGAAATCTATTTTTTGAAAATAAAAAAAGGGAGATCTCCCATTTACTGGGAGATAGATTTATCTATAACCTCAGCTATGTCCATTACCTCTATTTCGCCATCAACTGATTTTGCTCCATCTTCCAGCATTTGTCTACAAATGGGGCATGCAACCGCTAATATTTCCGCGTCTGTCTCGAGTGCTTGATTAACTCGTTCATTTTCCACTTTGGGTTCGTGCTCGGGTTCGTACCATAGCAGTCCTCCTCCGCCTCCGCAACAGAAGGAATTTCTGCGGGATAGCTCCATTTCCTTGAGGTCTGCTCCCGTTGCTTCTAGAAGCTTTCGCGGTGCGTCGAAAATTTGATTCCGTCTTCCGAGTTCGCAGGAGTCATGATAAGCTACGCTTTGGGAGAATCCGTTTGGTATTTCTAGTTTCCCTTCATCGACTAGATCTTTCAGATATTCTGTGTAATGCTTTAAAGAAACATCCAGGTCTTCCCATTCCTCTCCGAGATATGTGGGATAGCGATTTCGGAATACGCTGTAATCATGGGGGGAAACGAAGACTATCTCTTTCGGGTCGCTTTCCTTTATCATCTCAAGGTTTTTTTCCGCTAGTTCCTCGAACAGCCCGTATTCTCCCAAGTCGTATGTTAGCCATCCGCTGTCTACTTCTTCGTTACCAAGTATTCCAAAGTTCACGCCTGCTTCATTTAGAATTCTTGCTATTTTTGCTGCAATTTCCTTGCTTTCCTCTTCGTAGGAAGCTACTGAGCCCACAAAAAGTAGAACCTCTACATCTTCTTCCTTTGCATTTTTAGGTTCGAATTCTAGATTCTTGGTGAAGGAGTCCCTTTTGCTCCGTGGTTCTCCTTGAGGGTTGTTCTGTTCATAGATATTTTCTAGGACGTCTCGGACTTCTGCAGGGGGGTTTCCCTCTTGGATAACTAGACCCCTCAG
>JBKHIS010000019.1:0-17169 GCA_046538535.1 Hadesarchaea archaeon
CCTCTCCGTTCATTAGCCGACTTCTTATTTCATTTATGAGATCCATATCCAGTTTTTCCCTCTCTATGGTAGTTTGAGGGGCTGAGGCAGCAACGAAGGAAGTGACTGCACGGGCTTTATCTCTAGCTTCTTTTTCATCGTCCCCGATTGAGGTTGCCATGTAGGCCACGCTGTCGAACTGGTCAGCTTCTAAGTCCCGTTTCTTGAGTCCTTCCTCGACATATTCCAAGCATTCTGAGAGATCTCTGGGGTGGCAGGCATTGAAGAGTGCTCCGTCAGCTATAGATCCTGCAAGCTGCATCATTTGAGGCCCTCTTCCACCGACGTAAATAGGGATATTGTGCGGGGGTTTAAAACCGAGCTTGGCTCCATTGCAGGTGAATACTTCTCCCGAAAAATCCACTTTCTCTCCGCTGAGGAGCCTTTGAGTTATTTTAATTGCTTCCCTAACCCTTGTGATTGGTAGGTCCTGTTTTATGCCCACAGAATTCAGAAAGGAAGGATCTCCTGCTGATATTCCCAGCGTGGCTCGCCCTTTGGAGATTTCATCCACTGTTGCTATTGCTGATGCTATTACTGTAGGGTGAGTGAGATAAGGGTTTGTCACTCCGGGACCCAAGTTGATTCGGCTTGTCTCCCCAGCCATCTGGGTGAGAACGGGATATATGTACCTTCTGTGATAATGATCGCTGATCCAAAGGTAATCAAACTCATGTTCTTCAACTTCTTTGGCTAATTCTACCATTTCACTTGTCTGGTAGTAGGGTACCAGTTCTACACCAAATTTCATTTTCTCCCGCTCGACTTTAAGATCCCTAAGTTAAAAAGGATATTCCGTGAATTGGATTATTATGAGATTAGTTCCTTTGACTCAAGTCCCTTTGGTAAGACAGGGTGACGATATCCCGGCTATTCTTTCCGATGTGTTGGCCGAAGAGCAGGTGGAAGTCGAAGATGACGATGTGCTTGTCGTCGCGCAGTCTATAATATCAAAGGCCGAGGGATCAGTCGTTGATCTTGATTCGGTAGAAGTTGGAAAAAGGGCCGAGAAAATTTCGGAGGAGATCGATGAGGATCCTAGAAGAGTTCAGGTGATACTGGATCAGACGGCAGAGATAGTGAGACAGAAACATGTTCTTATCTCTAGGACAAAGCACGGGTTTGTTTGTGCAGATGCCGGCGTTGACGGGTCTAACGTGGATGATGGAAAGGTTACTTTACTCCCAGAGGACCCCGACAGAAGCGCCGAGAAAATAAAAGTTGAGGTCGAAGGAAAAATGGGAAAGAGAATAGCTGTTGTTATATCTGACAGTTGGGGTAGGCCCTTCAGGCTTGGTGCGGTGGGCTTTGCCATTGGGGTTTCAGGCATTAGGCCTCTTAAGAGTTTAAAGGGCAGAAAGGATATTTATGGCCGTGAATTGAGGACTACAGTTTTATGCCCGGTTGATTCTATAGCTGCTGCAGCTTCACTTGTGATGGGCGAGGCGGATGAGGGTATCCCAGCGGTGCTCGTGAAGGACGTTTCCTATCCTAGGGCGGAAGGATCTATCTCCGATTTAATTAGGGATGAGGGTAAGGATCTTTTTGGGTGAGAAAACTTGCTAACTGTTCTTTCTGGAGGAACTGGAACGCCGAAGCTTTTACAAGGTCTAGTTGAGTTGGTTGACGAAAATGAGATAACCGTAATTGTAAACACCGGAGAGGATGTAGAGGTATCTGGTCTTAAGGTTTCTCCCGATTTGGATGCTGTTATCTATACTCTGGCGGGATTAATAGACGAGAATAAATGGTATGGGGTGAGGAATGATTCTTACAGAGGGTTCGAGATGCTGAGGGCTCTAGGCCACGACGAGCTTCTTAAGATGGGGGATAGAGACCGAGCAGTAAAGCTTTACAGAACTATGAGAATCGAGAGGGGAGATAGTTTGTCCGCTGTGACTAGGGACATATGTTCCGAACTTGGGGTAGATTCTCGAGTGTATCCAATGACGGATGATAGAGTCACCACCAGAATAGTGGTTCCTGAGGGTGAACTGTCCTTTCATGAATTCTGGGTCGAGAGGGGTGGTGACGTTGAGATAGAAGACGTCGAGTTTATAGGTTCTGATGAGGCTGATCCGGCCCCCGGGGTTGTCGACGCAATTGAGAATTCAGATATAGTTTTGATAGGACCTAGCAATCCAATAACTAGCATAGGACCGATAATATCGATTGATGAGATTAGGAAAGCTCTGAAGAGAAACAGGCAGAAAAATGTTGCGGTGAGCCCAATAATAGGAAGTTCCCCTGTTAGTGGCCCGACGGATGTTCTCATGAGGGGCCTGGATCTAGATGTTAATCCATCTGGCGTAGCTAAAGTTTATGAGGAATTTGTCGGAACGTTTTTTTTACACGAGGATGATGACAAATACTCCGAGAGCCTAGTTGAGTGTAATATGAAGGTTTTATTGGAGGATATTTTCCTTCCTGATTTTTCTTCGAGGAGAAGATTGGCGAAGTCCATTTTAGAAGATTTGGAATACTTGTGATATCAATGAGGGCTCCGATTTTAAAAAATAAAAGAGAGAAACTCGGTCTTATTCGACCGAGATAGCGTCTACGGGACAACTATTGGCTCCCGATTCGGTACAATCGATGTCGTCAGGAACTGTTCCGGTTGAGGGGTCGTCTCCCTGATACTCCTTTACGAGTTGTGCTTTTCCGTTGTCACCCATTTCATAGACTTCACCGCAAAGAGCCGTGCAGGTTCCACATCCCGTACAGGTATCCTGATCTATTGTGACTTTAGGCATCTTTCCACCGTTTTTCTAATACGGCTTCCGAGCTTTAAATGATTTTACTATATCGGAGTAAATAATGATTGAGCTTGGAGATGGAGAGATTTTAAGTTTCCACTTGATGTATCCTGTAAGTCTCGGGCGGTGTTTTGGATTCGAAAAGAGTCATTATGAATCGAATCATCCATTTTTTATTACTTTCATGTTTTTCCTGCTTTATCGTAAAGGGTTGTTCTTTCTTTTGGAATTTTTTTCTCCATTTGGATCATTTCTTCGATTCTTTCCGGTTTTAGATACTCAATTTGTCCCCCCGCGGACCTGGTTATGTTCTCCTCCATTAGAGTTCCAGAAAAGTCATTTGCCCCTGAGTTTAGCGTTTTCCGGGCGAGATCGGGTCCTAGCTTTACCCATGAAGTTTGTATGTTGTCAATTGATCCGGCGAGCATCAATCTGGAAACTGAATGTATTTTTATATGGTCTGTCTCGCTTAAGTTTTTTAATTTCCGATTACCTTCTAGTTCCGTGTTTCTTCTGGCGAACCCTAGTGGCACAAACTCGGTGAATCCATTGGTTTCCTTCTGAATTTCACGGATTTTTTTGAGATGCACTGCAATATCCCTATTTGATTCGATATGACCGTACATCATAGTAGCTGTGCTGGGGATATCAAGCGAGTGTGCTGTCTTGATTATTTCTTTCCATTTTTCAGAGCTGATCTTTTGTGGACAGATAATATTTCTTACCCGGTTAACCAATATTTCTGCAGCTGTACCAGGTATGGAATTTAATCCGACCTCCTTCAGAGATCTAAGCACTGATTTAACGCCTTTTCCGGATTCTCTGGATGCGTATTCTATCTCTTCTGGTGAGAAGGCATGTATGTGAACATTCGAGGATGCTTCCCTAATGGCCTTGAGGTAGTTTATGTAGTCATCTAGAGTTAAGCTCGGATTTATTCCGCCTTGAAGACATATTTCCGTGGCCCCCTTTTCAACTGCTTCTTTAGTTTTTTCTCTAACCTCGGCCTTTGACAGTATGTAGGCATTGGGATCGTATTTCTCTCTGCGGAAAGCACAAAATTTACAGGAATTTTTACAGATGTTGGTGAAGTTTATGTTTCTGTTTATTACGTAGGTGACTACGTCGCCTACACAAATATTCCTTAATTGATCAGCTGTGTTGATTAGTATTTCTATTTCCCTTCCCTCTGCGTTAAGAAGACGTTCGCATTCCTGGACTGTGATTTCCTTCATTTCGAGGGCTTTTTTTATTGCCCTACGAAATGTCTCTTCCTTTGGTTTTTTCATCCTTTAGCCTCCTTGAAACCGTCATCATCGGATAAATTTTTCACTATCTTTGAAATTTCATGACTCATGAAATCACTTTTTTTCGTGAACTCTGGGTATATTGGAAGTCTTTCCCTCAGCTTATAGCCAATTTTCTTTATTTTTGAATTTAGATTTTCGATATCGGGCCAGGAGTTATCCGGATTTATGTAGTCAGGGGTAATGTTTGATAATCCTCCTAGGTCGTTAGCGCCTGCCTTTATGAAATCCCGAATATCTCCTGTCAGATTTGGGGGAACTTGAATGTTCATTTTAGGCATAATTTCTCTTCCTTTGGAAACTATTTTTAGTAATTCTGAACGGGATGGGGGCGGAGTATCTTCCATTGGAGTGTTTATCTTGGGTTGGAAGGGTTGAATGATAACTTCTTGTATGTGACCATACCTCTCATGCATTTCCTTTATTTTCCTCAAGGATTGTATCCTGTCTTCATAGGTCTCGCCTATCCCCACCAATATCCCGGTCGTGAATGGGATTTTCAGTTCGCCTGCTTTTTTCATGGTATTTATTCTTAGCTCGGGATCCTTGTCAGGGCTTCTGTTGTGAGCTGATACATCAGCGCAGGTTTCCAACATTAATCCCATACTGGCGCTATATTTTTTGAGTTCTCTTAGTTCGTCCTTTCTGAGTGTTCCTGCATTTATGTGAGGCAATAAACCCATTTCTGTTATTTCTTTAGCTAGTTCTGAGATGTAATCCACGATGGAATCAAATCCCCAACTATGGAGCTTTTTCCTTACCTTAGCGTATTTCTCCGGTTTTTCACCTAGTGTAATGAGTACTTCGGCTACATTCTTTTCCCTCCCTCTTTTACAGATATCTAATACCGTCGTTCTGTTCATTAACCAGCCCTCTTCCGGTTCCCTTCTAAATCCACAGTAGTCGCAATGGTTTCTACAGATATTGGTGACTGGAACGAATACATTGCTTGAATAGCTTATGACGGATTTTGTTTTTACGTTCATTGGTTTGAACCCTTTCGTGATCGTTCTATTCCTTAGCCTGTTTTTCTGTAAAATCTGACGGTGTCTTGAGTATAGTGCTTTCGTTGAAGCCGTCGTTTTGACGGAATATTTGATGAAATTCTCGGTTTTTGAATTTGTGTGTTGGGAAGATAGGTCTTCTACCCCCTTTTCTGGGGAAAGCCCCTTTTTTTATGACATGCTTGTAGTTCTTTGGTGGTCTGATAGTTTGAGGACTAGGCTCATCGTACCCGTGAAGAGATTACAAATGTCCAAGACTTCCTTCTCCGGCGTGTTCAGTGAGGATCAGAGGAAAAAATTTACTTTGGTAATGCTGGAGGACATTTTAAATGTGGTTGAGCAGGTGGAAGAATTGGAACCTTCGGTTGTTACGCCGGACGATGAGGTCGCAGAATTTGCAAAAGAAAGGGGGGTCATGTTTAAGCTAGAGCCCAATTTGGGTTTAAACGGAGCGTTGAAGATCGCCATCAGTCAGTCTATCGAGGATGGATGTGATCAGGTCCTTATTCTGCCGGTCGATGTTCCACTTGTTAGATCCCGAGATTTGGAAAACATCTTGGATTTGGCGGAGGGTGATCGCTGTGTTGTGGCAACGCCATCCGAAGAAAAGGGCACGAATGCGCTACTTTTAAGGCCTCCAGACATTTTGGATCTTAGGTTTGGTGGTGAGAGCTTTCCGGATCACATTTCTGAAGCTCGATCACGCGGTATTAACCTCGAGGTATATTTCTCTGATTGTTTAAAGAGAGATATGGATAGTCCTGAAGATCTTTTAAAGGTTGAGACTTTGGGTAAGGGATCCCGTACCCACTCCTGGCTGAGCGAAGTAAAGAAGGACCAGTGACTCCGGCTTCGGACTAATATGCACCTAATTATCGTACATTTTCTGACAGCAAAGCTTTAAATAGGTCCATAGGGGAAAGAATAACAAGATATCATGAACTCGAGCAAGTACATCATGAGTGATAACGAAATTCCAGCCAATTGGTACAATATTCAGGCCGATATGGATTCTCCTCCTAAACCTCCTTTGAATCCTAAAACCGAGGAACCAGCTGGGCCTGAGGACCTTGAACCCATCTTTCCAAAGGCCATTATTGAGCAGGAAATGACTCAGAAAAAGTGGATACCTATTCCTGACAGGGTAAGGGAGATTTACAAGTTATGGAGGCCGACGCCTCTCTATCGGGCTAGAGAGCTTGAGAAAGATTTAGAAACGCCTGCTCGGATTTACTATAAATGGGAAGGAGTCAGCCCGCCGGGTAGTCATAAGCCGAATACTTCTGTTCCTCAGGTTTACTATAATGCGAAGGCGGGAAATAAGCGATTGACTACGGAGACTGGAGCTGGACAGTGGGGAAGCGCCCTTGCGTTTGGCGCTTCATTTTTTGATATAGAGGCTAAGGTTTACATGGTTAGAGTGAGCTACGATCAGAAACCGGATAGGAGGAATCTTATGCGTATCTGGGGCGCTGACTGTGTGCCGAGTCCAAGCGGGGACACCGAGTACGGTCGAAAGATGTTGGAGGAGGACCCGGATACCAGTGGTAGTTTGGGTATTGCAATAGGGGAGGCTATTGAGGATGCCGTTTCTCATGAGGATAAAAAGTACTCCATAGGAAGCGTCCTGAATCATGTTTGCTTGCATCAAACTGTTGTGGGACAGGAGGTAAAAATGACCTTGGAAGAATTGGATGATTATCCGGACGTAGTTATGGGATGTGTAGGAGGAGGTAGCAATTTTGCAGGACTTGCTTTTCCGTTCCTAGAGGATAAGCTGAATGGTGATAAACCTGATATGAGAGTTGTTGGGTGTGAACCCGAGGCCTGTCCTACTCTTACTAGGGCTCCATATTCTTATGATTACGGCGATTCTGCGGGTCTAACTCCGCTTCTAAAGATGTACACTCTCGGTCACAAGTTCGTTCCACCTCCTGTACATGCTGGTGGCCTCAGATACCATGGTGATTCCCCTCTCGTTTCAAAACTTGTAAAGGACGGATTTATAGAAGCGACAGCATTCCACCAGACGGAAGTCTTCGATGCGGCGTTGAGGTTTGCGAGAACGGAGGGATTTGTTGTGGCACCTGAAACCGCTCATGTGATCAAGGGGGCTATAGACGAGGCTCTAGAATGCAAGGAGACTGGTGAGGAGAAGACCATAATATTTAACAGCAGCGGCCACGGTCACTTTGACCTCTCTGCTTATGAGGAATATTTGGACGGAAATCTCAAGGATTTCACGTATTCTTCGGAAAAAATTGAGGATAATATGGGAGAAGTGCCTGACATCGAAGGCTAACTAAAAAGGATTAAATTTTGGCACGTCAGTCCGCCCATCATTGTTTTCATCGCTTTAAAGCTCAGACGATGTCGGTGACATCATCCGTGCCATCCGTCGTAGTCTATTTCTAACCGTTTATTTCTTTCGGAATGCTTGGACGGGTTACAGCGATGAAGTGTCTAAATACTTTCCTCCTTCCCTTCCTCTTTCGGTTTCTAGGTTGCGATGTTTTCTTCCAGGATTAGCGAATAAACTATTTTACCGGACAGAGAGGTTCGACTCGCATCGAGGATTTCCACTGATTTTAGCTTATGTTCACGATGTTACGATAAGATTTTTTATGAATAGAAATTTAATTCTCATTAACGGAAATAAAATGAATGAAAAGCTCAAATCTCTAAATTTAAAGGATATTATAGGTCATTCTATTCAAGCAGAGGAAAAATCAAGAAAATTTTATAAGAAATTTGTACAAGTGGGCAAGGCAACGTTCGTTAAGGAAAGATTCAAGAGCCTCATGAGGGATGAAGAACTCCATAAAAAAGCTTTACTAAACTATCACAAAAAAGTTTACGGAGATAAAAATTATTCAATTCCCGTAAAGCATGACTTGCCTCCTCATGAAGACTTCGAAAATCTCGATAACGTAGAAAACCTTATCGATGCCCTTGAAAAAGCAATAGAAAACGAAAACAATGCAATTAGAATTTACGAGTATACAGCTGGAAAATACAAAAAACATTCCGATTTCTTTAAATACTTAGCAAGCATGGAACACGGACACAGAGAATCTTTGAGCAAAGAAAAAGAACTATACGAACGGAAACCGGAGGAACAAAATAATAAACCCCTATTAGAAGGAATCTGGTCACGATTAGGCTTAGAGGGCATGTAGAACCAAAACCACAGGAAGTTTAATTATCCAAAACTGCAATCAGAATCTAAAAAAGGGTTTCGGAGAAGGCTAGAAATCCCTTTTGGGGAACATCCACCTCGGCATCACTTTGCTTGGCCATTTCCTCAAATCGTTTTGCTGGTTTATGCTTCCTTTAGAAAGTAGATATCTGTACTAAGTTCCCTTCATCTGGCCTTTTTTCGTGATTCTCTCTCCCGAATGTCTTTTCTCTATGTTTTATCAGATAGTATTTTGGAAAGTATTTAGTGCTGGGCGAGCTGATTACAGTCAGTGAAGCCGGTTGTGATTAAAGGTGTGTATTAAGTGACTAAATTTAGAGCGGAATGTCCTATTGAGGGCTGTAGCTTTGTGAAGGAGTCATACTGGAGAAATACCGCCAGAGGCGGGGTTATCGCTCATATTTATCGGACAAAGGGTGAGGGACATGGGGAGAAGGGATCTAGGCCGAGTGAAAAATACGAGGTTTTAGTTAAAAGAATCGATGATAGTTAAATTCTCCGCTTTGGGGTTAGGAGCTTGTGTCAAGAAAAATATCTATCCGAACATTACTTCGGGTCTTTCCGGGTTGCCCTCTGTCATAACTTTTTCGATTGCTTTTTCAAAGTCCTCGCGTGTGACTTCATCTCTTTCCCTTCTGATTGCTTGCATTCCTGCTTCTGTGCAGATGGCTTTTATATCGGCGCCAGTAGCTCCTTCGGTCTTTTTAACTAATTTTTTGAGATTTATGTTGTCTGCCAGTGCCATATCTCTCGTATGTATTTCAAATATTGGTTTTCTCTCTTCTTCGCTGGGAACAGGAACTTTTATGAGCCTGTCGAATCTTCCAGGTCTCAAGAGAGCTTTATCTAGGATGTCGGGCCTGTTAGTTGCGGCTAATATCTTAACGTTTCCCCGGGGTTCGAATCCATCCAGTTCGCCCAAAAATTGCATCATGGTCCTTTGGACTTCTCTGTCTCCGCTGGTCGAGGAACTTTTCCTTTTCGATGCTATAGCATCTATTTCGTCGATAAACATTATGCTTGGCGCCTCTTCCCTCGCCAAGTCAAACATCTCTCTGACCATTCTGCTTCCTTCTCCGATGTATTTCTGAACGAGCTCCGATCCCACCAGCTTTATAAATGTGGAGTCCGTTTCGTTTGCAACGGCTCTGGCCAGAAGGGTTTTCCCCGTGCCGGGTTCTCCATGTAGAAGAACGCCATGCGGCGGTTCTACACCGATTTTCTCGAAGGATTCGGGCTTGGTAAGAGGAAGTTCCACCGTTTCCCTTATTTCCTGTATCTGTTCCTTAAGGCCTCCTATATCCGAATAGCTAACTTTAGGTGATTCCTCGATTTCCATTCCCTTTACGATTGGATCCTTCTCTTGTGGCAGGGTCTCCATAACGTTGAGAGTTCTTTGATTGAGCCCAACTCTAGCTCCTGGTTTTATCTCTCCGTCCTCAAGAAATTTTGATACCTCCACCATGAATTTCGGTCCCGAGCTGCTTTGGACAATTGCCTTGTTGTCGGGTAAAACATCAAGAATTGTGGCTGTGACCAGTGGAGGGGACTTCAGTTTTTCGAATTCGGACCTCAAATCCTTTAATTCCCTTTCAAGCCTTGCCCGTTCAGATTCAATTGCTCCTCTCTCGTTTTCAAGTCCTCTTATCCTCTCCTCCAGCTGTTTAACGTAGTTCGCGAGATATGAGTCCTCATTTATTTTTGGCCTTTCCGTTTCTGAAGAATCCGACATTTCTTTCCCCGTTGTAAGTTACTAATTTTCCATCTATATAATTTTTCAGTCTGCTTTAACTTCAAGGATTTCCGAATTGTTTTTTTGTTTTGTCCGACAAGTAACATTCGGGGTTTTATGAAAGTTGTATTGGTAGAAAGACTTTCAAATGGTGATTCCTCCAAGATGTCCGAGCTCGCGGCATTGGCTAGGACTTTGGATCATGAGATTGTAGGCGAGCTTACTCAAAGGAGAAAGCCTGACCCGACTTACCATATTGGGAAGGGTAAGGTTGAAGAACTGAGAGATCTCGTTAGTTTCAGAGATGCCGAGTTGGTCATTTTCGCAAATCCTCTTAAGCCTAGTCAGGCCTTTAAGCTGGAGGAAAAGGTGGGTGTGAAGGTAATTGACCGATTTCAGCTGATATTGAGAATATTTGCTATGAGGGCCGGCTCTCCGGAGGCCAAGCTTCAGGTTGAATATGCAAGATTGAACTACGAGCTTCCAAGGGTTAAGGAGAGGGTAAAAAGGGCAAAACTGGATGAATTTCCTGGATTGAGGGGTGGTGGTGAATACGGCGAAAGGGCCAGAGTTGATACCGTAAAGAAGAGGATGAAAACTCTTGAAAATAAGCTGGAGTCATTTGAGGACGCAAGGGAAGAAAGAAGAAAAAGACGGAGGGAACGGGGATTTGAACTTGTAGCTTTGGCCGGATATACTAATGCAGGTAAAAGTACGCTTTTAAACAAATTATCTACTGCAGATGTGGAAGTGGATGATAGGCTATTTACTACTCTTTCTCCGAGAACTAGGGTTTTGGAGGGCTCCTCTCAGAAGATACTCATCACTGACACGGTTGGTTTCATAGATGATTTACCCCCGTGGCTAATAGAGGCCTTTAAAGCTGCTATCGAGGAGATTTATTTAGCGGATTTGATTCTTCTGGTTGTAGATGCTTCGGAGTCTTTTAGAGAGATCCTGAGAAAGTATAGAACCTCAAGGGAGATCCTGTCGGATGCTTCGGCGCCGATGATCACGGTTATGAATAAAATAGACAATGTTTCGGAAGAATCTCTGAGTAGGAAGATAGATGCTTTGAGGAGGATATCCCCCGATACTGTGAAGATCTCGGCGGAAAAGGAAATGAATCTAAAAACTTTGCTAGACGAGATAAATTCCCGTTTATTGGAGAGGATTAGAGCGCGTCTAACAACGCACGAGAGGGAAGGGATAGAAAAATTGCTTCATCGAATTTATGAGAATGGCAAGGTTGAGAATGTTAATTATTCCGATCCTACGGAGGTTACCTTTTGGACAGATGAAAGGAATCTGGGAAAGATAAGAGGCATCCTGGACGAGAATTCTAAAATTGAGAAACTGGAGGATTCTTCTTGACGAAAATGGTAGTATTGAGAATGGGTCATCGCCCCGGCAGAGATGAAAGGACAAGCACTCATGTAGCCCTTGTTTCCAGAGCGTTGGGCGCGGACCGAATAGTTTACGATGGCTGGAATGCAGAAAGAGTTAAAGAGAGCTTGGATAGGGTGAACGAAAAGTGGGGGGGCTCCTTTTCAGTGGAGGGGGGAGAATCCTGGAGGAAATTTATTAAAGATTGGAAAAATGACGGGGGGACGGTTGTTCACTTAACAATGTATGGCCTTTCGATAAACGACGAGATTCAGGGGATAAGGAAGTCGGATGACGTTTTGGTTGTTGTGGGAGCGGAAAAGGTTCCCCGAGAGGTTTACGACCTTGCTGACTTCAACGTGGCGGTTAGCAATCAACCTCATTCGGAAATTGCGGCCCTCGCCGTATTTTTAGACCGATTTTATAAAGGGGATGAGTTAGATAGAACATTTAATGGTGCCGAAAGGAGAATAGAGCCTTCGGGATCGGGAAAAAATGTTAAAGAATTGGTGGATTATAGATGATTCATAACTTGGGAGCAAAGGTATTGAGGGTTACTTTTATAATGTTTATAAGATACAAAAACGGTGTAAAATTATGACCAAAGAGGCTAACTGTGGCATCGACTGAGGATTTGGCAAACACTCCGGCGTTCGA
The DNA here is from genome assembly GCA_046538535.1 of Hadesarchaea archaeon. GTDB lineage: Archaea > Hadarchaeota > Hadarchaeia > Hadarchaeales > JAGGTB01 > CAYLJV01. The sequence goes on from JBKHIS010000019.1 coordinate 12,081, forward strand.
GAGAATTCTAAATAGAGTCGCAGGCGAGCATGGGGCGGATGTTGTCAAGATCCTCATGGAGCAGGGGGAGGCAACTGATGAAGAAATTGCGAATGAAACGGGAATAAGACTTAATTTGGTTAGGAAGATTCTCTACGATCTGTACGATAATCGAGTTTTGGACTATCGTAGGAGTCGAGATGAGGATACAGGTTGGTACGTTTATTATTGGCATGTAGAGCCCTCTGAGGCATTGGAACTGGTGAATGAAAACAAGAGAAAGCTTTTGGAAAAACTTAGGGAAAGAATTGAGCATGAGAGATCCACAATGTTTTTTAAATGTGGGGATGATTGTCCAAGGATAGAATTTGGAGAAGCGGTAGAAAATGACTTTGAGTGCCCGAGTTGTGGGGAGACGATGGAGGAATTTGATAATAGTGGAATAATAAATGCATTGGAGAGACAGATAGAGACCCTTGAAAGAGAATTAGCGGAAAGTTGATCATGATTACGGCCGATCGGGCAATTGAAATTTTGAAAGAGGAAGGCTGTTCTGAAGAAGTCGTCGATCACTCCAGGGCTGTTTCTGATAAGGCCGTTGAGATATCAAAAAAAATTCTGGAGAATGGAAACGACGTTGATTTAACTCTAGTGGAATTAGGTGGCCTTATCCATGATGTGGGCAGGTCTAAGACACATAATGTATCTCATGGAGTTGCTGGAGCTGATATACTTAGAGAAAGGGGACTCGATGATCTCGCCAATTTTGCGGAGAACCACCTCGGAGCGGGAATAGACAAGGAGGAATCGAAGGAATTGGATATCCCGGAGGGCAGATACTTGCCGAAATCATTGGAGGAGAAGATTGTTACTTACGCGGACAATTTAGTGGATGGCAGTGATTATATTTCCTTTTCCGAAGCTATGAAGGAGTTGAGTGAGGAGCTAGGCGATAAGCATTCCTCGCTGGAAAGATTTCAAGAGATTCATGAGGAACTATCTGAGCTGGGTGGTGTAGAATAGTATGTTCTTTTTTCTGGTCTCACTTGATGGATTTTCCTGAGTCTATTGAATATTCAAGCGAGTTGTTTAAGCCAGTCCTAGAATTTTTGAATCCAATAAAGTATACTTTCCTTTCTTAGTCAGCCAAAATATGTTTTCATGCCCACCTATGGATTACCATGCGGATTAAGAAATTATCTGGCAGTTTCAGTTTTTATTCGATTCCAGCCGAACTTTTGGGACTTTCTTTTTTATTTTTAGGATATATCTTATTTCTTGAGATTAGGCTCCCGTTTATCATGGGCCAACGGCTTATGTGGACGTTTAGTCACGAATTGTGGGCAAATAGTCCACGAAAAGCCTTTTAATCTTAAATTACAGTTATAATTGATTCAAAATGGAGGATTAAGTTATGCAAAGATGTTGTATATGTGGTAAAGGGGCTGAGTTTTACCATCATGGACATTGGTGGTGTAAAGAGCATAACTCTTCATATAGTGATGGGTCTGTAAGCGTGGATGGTTCCGAAGAGGATCCAGCTGAGCTTTCTCCGAATGAAGTGAAATTGGGTCTGCAGTGGATTTAACTTGCTTGATTTTTAAATACTTCAGAGAAGGAATTAGTTTTGGAAAGTGATAAAATTATCTTCTTTTGTTATCTTTCCATGTGGATATCTGAGTGGTGTCCATTCATTCTGTGTTTGATTAATGAAAAATTAACAATTTATGTGCAAAGGTTGTGAAACCTGCATATGTCTAATTTAGAAACATTTAACAATAATGTATCTAAAATAATCATATTGATATGTCCGAAAAGAAAAAGACGAACGTTTCGATAGAGGGCATGACTTGTGCCTCCTGTGCCCAAACAATTGAAGACTCTCTGAATAAAATTGATGGAGTAGATCATGCCAGGGTGAATTTCGCGACTGAGAAGGCTTCTGTGGAGCATGAATCCGAGGTCGGTACGGAGAGTATTCATGGAGCAATAAAAAGTGCGGGATATAAACCTGTTGACACAGATGCTGAAAAATCAAATGTACAAGAAGTTATCCTTGGTATAGAGGGCATGACTTGCGCTTCTTGTGCTGATGCTGTTGAGGGTGCGCTTTCAGAGCTTGAAGGAGTTATTGAGGCTAACGTAAATATAGCTACTGAAAAGGCAAGAGTCAGATATGATTCGAAACGCGTATCCGTAGCGGACATGGGGGAAGCTGTAAGTTCCGTGGGGTATAATGTAAGTTCAAAGAAGAAATCAGTATCCACAGCCGACAAAAAGCTGGAAAGGGCTAAGCGCCTCATGATATTTGCGTGGGTCGGAACGCTTCTTTTGATACCGTTTTGGTTTCAATTAAATTTTGAATTTCTGGTTGGCCGACCATTTCCGATTTCCGATCAGATTGGAAAGTACATAGTGGGGATTTTAGCGACTCCGGTGGCGTTAGGGATCGGATGGCCGACAGTTCATTCCCGGACTTTTTCGGCTTTACGTTCAGGAAATATTAACATGGAAACTCTGATCACTTTGGGAAGTCTTGCTGCTTGGACGACTGGTATCATGTCTTTTTTCTTGGGCATACCTAGTTTTTTCATGGTTTCGGCGATGATAATCGCTTTTCATCTCATAGGGCAGTATCTTGAGGATAAAGCCAAGGGGAGAGCCTCTCAAGCGATTCAAAAACTTCTGGAACTCGAGGCGGATACGGCTCGGGTAATAAGGGGCGAAGAGGAGATGGAGATTCTCTTGGAGCGAGTAGAGGAGGGAGATATTATGATTGTAAAGCCCGGGGAGAAGATTCCTGCCGACGGAACTGTTGTGGACGGTCAATCAGCGGTGGACGAGTCGATGGCTACCGGGGAATCTGTTCCTGTGGAAAAGGGACGAGGCGATGAGGTGATAGGATCGACGATAAATCAGGATGGTGTTTTGAGAGTTGAGGCAACGAGGGTTGGAAAGGATACATTTCTTTCTCAGGTTGTAGAGATGGTAGAAGAGGCTCAATCCACGAAGCTGCCAATACAGGCTCTGGCAGACAAAGTTACTGCTAAATTTGTTCCTGCTGTTATCACGATTTCTCTTGTGACTATTGCGATATGGCTGATTATTCCCGAAACTTTAACGGGAGTGCTTACCTGGGCAGAAGGCCTTCTGCCTTGGGTTGACCCGACATTGGGAACCTTTGGGTTGGCACTATTTGCGGGAATTGCAGTGCTAGTGATTTCTTGTCCCTGCGCGCTGGGACTTGCTACACCTACATCTGTTATGGTGGGCACCGGAAAAGGAGCTGAAAATGGAGTTTTGTTTAGAGAGGGGTCTTCGCTACAACAAATGCAGGATTTGGACATCATTGTCTTCGACAAGACAGGAACTTTGACCAAGGGTGAACCCGAGCTTTCCCAAATATGGAGCGTTGGATCCAAAAAATCCATTTCAGAAGATGAGGTCTTACTTAAAGCAGCATCCGTTGAGAAATCCTCTGAACATCCGATAGCTGAGGCGATTGTCAGGGGTGCTGAGAAGAGGGCCTTGGAGCTTCAGGATGTGGAGAGTTTTGAAAACGTTCGTGGTAAGGGCGTGAAGGGAAAAATTGACGATAAGGAAATTTTGGTCGGCACTGAAAAGTTAATGGAAGATAATGAAATAAACATTCCTGAAGGAGCAAAGGATAGAAGGACCGAACTTCAGAACAAAGGCGAGACCTCCTTTTATGTGTCTAATGATGGAATAATTGTCGGCGTCATTTCGGTTGCTGACGAGTTGAAAAATGGAGCTAGGGAAACTATCGAAAAAGTGAAGAGTTATGGGATTAAAACTGCGATTCTGACTGGAGATAATGAGAGGGTTGGCAAAGCGATAGCGTCCAAGCTAGGAATAGAAGATGTGGAGGCGGACGTTCTCCCAGATAGAAAAGCCGAGAGAATAAAGGAATTACAGGAGCGCGGCAATGAGAGGAAAAAAGTTGCTATGGTTGGGGATGGAGTCAACGATGCTCCTGCTCTGACTCAGGCCGATATAGGGATAGCAATTGGTACAGGAACTGACATTGCTATTGAATCCAGTGATGTGACATTGGTCCGCGGTGAGCTGGATACAATCACGCAGGCATTCGAGATTTCCCGAGCTACGATGAGGAATATAAAACAGAATTTGTTGTGGGCTTTCGGTTATAACTCCGCTGCTATACCGGCGGCTGCTCTTGGTTTACTTCATCCAGCGATTGCTGCTGGAGCGATGGCCTTCTCGTCCGTAACGGTAGTTACTAACGCTCTTCGGCTTAAGAGGGTAGAGGTGTAGATGATGCATTCCCAGTATTTTATTTATTTCATAGATTGGGCAGGTTACAGAAAGATGCATTATATTGGGGATGGATATTCATGAGTCTACTAACATTGTTGCAATGAATGTTAAAGGAGGTGTTTGATATGGTAAAAGACCCTGTATGTGATATGGATGTAGATCCTGAGGAAGCTCCAGCAAAGGCTGAATATGAAGGAGAGACCTATTACTTTTGTGCAATGGGCTGTAAGACAAAATTTGAGGAAGATCCAGAAAAGTACGTTTAAATAATGTTGTTTTTAGCTTCCAAATTATTATTTTTTAAATTTTATCCCTTGAATTAAGTAGAATGAACGATAGAGTGTCTCAATTCGATTCAGCTAGTTAAAATCTATTTTATTGGATCATTGTTTTCCTATTGCCTGGTTTGCCAATTATCTCCACCGATTCACCGAGATTTTTTTGAGTGTTTTCATTTTCTTTAATTATAATCCATCCTTCTTTGCCTTCTGTGGGGGGGCTTGCCGCTATACTTATATCGGAATGAATGGTAAAGCCCATATTTTTTGCCTTAACTCCGTCTGTGATCCTTACTTTGACTATTTTAGTTTTAACCCCTCTTTTTCTGGCCATTCTAGATAAAGATTCTGCATCCTCTTTGTTTACGTATATTCGATACCCTTTTTTCCCTTCAAACATGTTCATTTTTTGCCCCACGACGAGCTGTCCTTATATTTAGTATATAATTTATTGGATTCTAGTTATAAATTCTATTTCTTTCCTTTTACTACGTATAAGCTTGCCTTTTCCGGATTTTCGGTTTCGAATATCC
>JBKHIS010000063.1:0-5953 GCA_046538535.1 Hadesarchaea archaeon
ATACTTACACGCTAGCGCTGCTCCACATCCCGGACACGCTCTGTGCCCCGGCACGTAAAGCTCTTCCTCGTGCCCAAACTTCTTTTGAGTCTCTATATCCTTTGCCATCAGTAATCGACCTCCTCTGGTAGTATTTCTGTTCTGAGGGGTTCCCACTGCTCTTCATCTTCGAAATCAATCTCATGTGATCCGCTCTCTGCAGCATCCTTTGTCTTCTCCACCATCGTCCTGATGTTATCCTTGGATACATCTCTGCCAGCCATTCCCACTATAAAGTTCAAAACGGGGACTCTCATATCCGTCGGGTAGAGAGCCGACTTCAAATCTATGGCCAGTCCTCCTTGGTAACCCAAAGAGACGTCCTTTTCCAGAACAGCAACGGCTTCTACTCCGTCAAGAGCCTTTCTAAGCATTTCAACCGGGAAGGGTCTATACACTCTTGGTCGGACGAGCCCGACCTTTTCTCCCTTCTCTCGGTACTCATCAACAATGTATCGAATGGTTCCAGCAACACTTCCCAGAGCCAAAAGCACTACTTCGGCATCTTCCGCCCTATATGTTTCAACCAATCCATTGTATTCCAAACCATATTCCCTGTCAAAGACATCAGCAAACTCCTTCACAGCTTCACCGATCTTTCCTTTGGCGTTCTTCTGAGCTTCATGTACCATATATCTGGTCTCGGTCCAATGCTCAGGCCTTGCGTAAGCACCCATAGTCTTCGGATCGGACGGATCCAAAGTGTATAGCGGGTCACGGTCCGGCAAGAACTCCAAGACCTCATCTCTCGTAAAGGTCTCCACAGGTTCCTGCACATGAGTCAATATGAACCCATCTAGGCAGGAAAGAGCAGGAATAGATATGTCTTTATCCTCTGCAACCTTGTAGGCCAAAAGAATGTTATCCATGGCTTCCTGTACGTCTTCTGCATAAAACTGGATCATGCCGCCGTCCCTTTCTGCAAACGTATCGGTGTGATCACACCAAATACTGAGAGGCGCCGAAAGACTCCTGTTTGCAACGGCCAAAACAAGCGGAAGCCTCATTCCTGAAGCACTGAACAAAACCTCGCTCATCAACTTCAATCCCTGAGAACTCGTAGCGCTGAAAACCCTCGCACCAGCAGCACTTGAACCAATGCAAGTAGATGCAGCGTTAAATTCGCTGTCAACCTTGATAAATTCACTCGTCAATTCTCCGTCAGCGACCATTTGACTTATTTCCTCTACAATGTCGGTCTGGGGAGTAATAGGATACGCGGATATCACGTCAGGATCACACGGCTTCACCGCGTGAGCAACCGCGTCATATCCAGTCATTACCTTCATTTATTTCTCCTCCTTTACCATTTCTATTGCATCCACCGGGCACTCCTTTGCACAGATACCGCATCCTTTGCAGTAATCGAGGTCGAACTCATAACGGTCCTCCTCGACTTCCTTTGCCGCCATGTCAGGGCAGAACTTCTCACAGTTGCCACATCCAATGCAGGTATCGTGGTCAATTACCGGTTTGAAAGATCTCCAACTTCCCGTCTTGTTCACAAGAGAAGTCCTTGGTTCTGCTACCGCTCCTTTCGTTATTTTCAAATTGTCATATGGGTCTTTAACCATCTATATCATCCTCTCGTATGCATCATTTACAGAAGCTACATTCTTTTCGCCGATTTCACCGGGGAACTGCCTCATTATTACATCGTTAAGGCTATCCTTATCGTACAAAGACGTCGCTCCCGACAAAGCACCGGCTAACGCAGTGTTCATAATTGGTCGTCCGAGGTTCTCAAGTGCGATATCCGTTGCAGGAACTGTCAGAACCGTGCTCTTGGTATCCAAGTCCAATTCCTCTGGATCCTTATTTGAGTTTATCAAAACCAAGCCATCATCTTTAAGGCCATTGAGAACATCCACTAAATCCAGAAGAGTAGAGTCCTGTACAACAACGTAGTCCGGCTTATCTATTTGGCTTCTATCCGTTATCTTTTTGTCGTCAATCCTTGTAAATGCCTGAATAGGGGCTCCTAACCTCTCAACACCGAATGACGGAAATCCTTGGGCCCATTTTCCTCCTTCAAAAGCCGCTTCTGCAAGCAGCTGGGCCATCGTAACTGATCCTTGACCTCCACGTCCGTGGATTCTTATTTCTTCCATTTTTGACCTCTTGGTTCTCATATTGTAACCGCTAATAAAAAGGTTTAGGTGTTATAAATGACCTAAAAAATAACCCAATTCTGGATAGAGCATTTTTTAAGGCTTTATTAAGAACATTAATTCCTCTAAAGGAGCACAATAGGTAAAAAAGTTATTAAATGGGTTTAACTTATTGTTATACTTTTACTCATCTACCTACCATTTTTTTAACGCCAAAAGTAAGCGAAATCTACGCCACAATAACACCAATCAAGAAAGCCAGCAGTCCAATGAAAATGGCCAAAAGCGTAAATTTTCTTTGAAACTTCATATCTATACCCTCTCCAAAAAACAGAACGAGAGAGGTATAAAGGAGCATAGCATCGGTTACTAACACTAACCCGAAATAGGCATAGTTCATGTAGTATACACCATCTATTCCATAAAAAAAAGGGATAAAACTCAGAAAGACGGCCGCGATATAAAAAAACGCGGATGTTACACGAGATTTCTTCAAACCAATTAGACTGGGAAACGACTTCACACCCAACTCTTTATCCCCCTTAAAATCCATGATATCCTTCATTATCTCCCGTCCAACACCGGTCAAGAAAGCAATTGAAGCCATGAAAAGAACAATTGAAGACAAGTCAGGAGAAACCGCAGTTGCACCAAAAATAAAGGGAACTGCCATTATATATGCTATATAAAAATTACCTAGAAGTTTGACTCTTTTCATCCAACCGTCGTAGAGAACTGACAAAGCACCTGTAAAAAGAGCTATTAGAAAACAAGTCCAATTTACAAAGTAAGAGGAAAGTATACCAAAAGGAAAGAGGATTACGAATACGTAAAGGGCCGTATTTCTATCGAGATCCCCTCTTACCAATGGTCTATCCGTCCGCTTATTTTTTTTATCCATTTCGTAATCAAAATAATCATTTAGAGCAAAGGTACTGGCTTCTAAAAACATAGGAGTCAGAAATGCAAAAAACAACCTATCAGCTGGAGGAATGCCCTGTTCAGCTATAAAAGCACCTATCAACACTGCCATGAAGAGCATGAATCCATGCTCCAAACGCATTAGATCCCAGAGAGCTTTTGCTCGATTCATTTAAAATTAAAATAGAGAGTTTTAGAAATAAAGATTCTCCAAATTTAAATGATAAAATTAGAATTTCGTCGAAAAGTAAAAATTATTCCTCCCACTGGAACTTGCCATTCTTTTTGTACTGTTCTACCAGCCCACCATCCGATAGAAGTTCGAGCAGGAAGTCCGGAAGCGGATTAAATTCAAAAGTCTCTCCCGTGGTTAAGTTTTCAACAACGCTCTCATCAAGATCAACTCTCAGCTCATCTCCCTCAGTCGTTTTTTCGGGAATTTCCTCGCTCTCTATAACCGGGATCCCAACGTTTATTGCGTTGCGGTAGAATATCCTCGCAAAAAACTTGGATATTATAGCACCAACGCCCAATTCTTTTAGCACCAAAGGGGCCTGTTCCCTACTAGAGCCACAACCAAAGTTCTCTCCCGCAACGATGACATCTCCCTCACTTACCTTATTGGAAAATTCGGGGTCCGCTCCCTCCATTGCATGCTCAGAAAGTTTTCCCATATCAAGGGTCTTAAATTTGTATTTGCCAGAAATAATCAAGTCCGTGCTGATATCATCGCCAAATTTCCAAACTCTCCCTTTAAAATTCTCCACCATTAAATCACCTCTCTAGGATCGGTAATTTTACCCTCGATTGCTGAGACTGCCGCAGTCAGAGGAGAACCCAGGTATATTTCGGCTTCTTCTGAGCCCATTCTCCCTTTAAAGTTCCTATTCGCGGTAGAAAGACACTTCTCTCCCGGAGCCAAAATCCCCTGATGAGAGCCAGCACAAGGACCACATCCCGGATTGCTTACTATACATCCCGCGTCCATAAATATTCTTAGCAAACCCTCATCCATAGCCTTCTGGTAAATCTCTCGGGAGGCAGGATTTATCAACATGCGTAAGTCATCGTGTATCCTATTCCCGTCCAAAATCTCAGCCGCCAGTTTTAAGTCGCCGTACCGACCATTGGTACAGGTGCCCAAGAAAACCTGATCTATAGCCAGGCCCAATACATCATCGATTGGATGTACATTGTCCACCTGATGAGGACAAGCAATTTGGGGCACAAGGTCGCTTGCATCGAAATCCAAAACAGCCTCGTAATTCGCATCGTCGTCGTTTTTGACCATTTTAAACTCCTTCTGAACTCTTCCTTCTAGAAATTCAGTCACTTTATCATCGGGTTCAACTATTCCGGTCTTTGCACCCATCTCCACAGCAAGGTTCGAGAGAGTCATTCTCTCTCCCACACTCATATTCCTGATAGGTTTGCCAGCGTACTCTACGGCCTTATAAGTAGCTCCGTCGCTCCCAATCTCACCCGTAATTTTCAGAGCCAGATCCTTCGAAACCACTCCGTCCGGCATCTTACCATTAACGCTAAACTTGATCGTCTCAGGTACCTTGAACCATAGCTTGCCGCTCAAAAACACTCCCGCCATTTCAGTAGACCCAATTCCCGTACCGAAAGCCCCTAAAGCTCCATAAGTACAGGTGTGGGAGTCGGCCCCGACCACAACTTCTCCAGGCCTAACATGCCCACCTTCCACCATGATCTGATGACAAATTCCCTCCCCATAATACACGTTTTCAATTCCCATCTCATCCGAAAATTCCCTCATCATCTTATGCATTGAAGAAGTACCCACAGAAGAACTTGGAACTGTATGATCCATTACCCCATACTTCTTCTCCACCCATCTCCCTTACTGCCTTGATCGTCAAAGGTGCAGTACCGTCTTGAGCCATAGCGGCTCCAATATCCGCTACAACATAATCGCCTGCATAAGCGTCCTCACCTGATGCTTTACTTAAAATTTTTTCGGAAATAGTTTTGCCCATCTTTTATCCTCTTTCAAACCTGAAGCTCAAACATTTATTTCAAACGTATTATTTAACTTTTCTTCATGATTAATTCTCCTATTCGAGATTCGAGATTGGTAATATCCAAATACGAAATGAAGAAATCCTATACAAAACTAATCGGGTTACTCGTAGAAAGAGGAGCATAACGTATAGAAAATATAAATAAGGATCAAGTAATGAAAACGATTGGTTGCCGGGGTGGCGCAGTAGGTAGCGCGCTCGGCTGTTAAATATGGGTATGGATGAAGAGCGAACCTCCATTTCGAAACTCGACATGCCCAATACAGCAACCGAGCGGTCGGAGGTTCGAGTCCTCCCCCCGGCGCTTATCTTTCAGTTCGAGTCCCGCCATAAAAGTGGGTCCGCACCACAGTTCGGTGGGACCATGACGCTAGATTACGAACACAAGATAGACCGACTCAAGGAAGTCCTCCAGGAGTCGGACGAGTTCGGCGAAAGGAACGTAGATCTCGGGGATAAGGTCGGCTCTCAAAAGATCAGCGAGAGCCTTTGAGTCACGGGCATCGGTCTTGATCTTCACCTCGGCGATAATCCTCATTTTACGAGGATCCGCCAACTTCACGTCAAACCCGTTATCGGCAAGCCAATCGTAGACCGGTTGCCAAGCAGAACCGGCTTCGATCACGACTTCTGCCTCATCTATCCCGCCGAAAAAGTCCCCATAACCCGGACGAGCATTCTTGAAATACCCCTGCTTGACAACCTCACCAGACTCGGTCTGAACGGTGCCATTAAAAGAGTCCTTATGGAAATCGACACCGACATAACTATTCAAAAACTATCACCTACTTTTGGATTATATTGTACGAGGTGGGATGGCGGACTCCGGAGGAG
>JBKHIS010000064.1:0-5948 GCA_046538535.1 Hadesarchaea archaeon
ATGTTGTTAGGCCGAGGATTTCATCCACATTCTTCATAGCCTTCTTTAACATAATATCTGCAGCCCTAACCGTATGGTGATAATACACGTTCATGAACATCTCATATCTTGCGATCATGAATGCTTCAAGTGCGGAAAGCGCCTTTTTATCAAGAGCGATATTACCGTCAATGATCTCCATCGCCTGAATAAGGCGCTGTATATCGACTTGTCCATATTGTACCCCGGAAAAGTAGGAGTCCCTAAGCAGAAAATCCATCTTATCAGCATCGAACTGGCTTGTAATAATATGCTTCAGAAACTTTTCCGTCTCAGGCTCGCCAAATATAAGCTCTGCAAGCTCTGAAGAATTGTATCCCTGGGAGCTTATTTTATCGGATAAATTACTTTCCTCCAACACTCTCCTACCCATATCCTCGTGCGTAAGGTCCAACTTTTCAGACAATATGCCCTCGTACGTATGAGAGAAAGGTCCGTGTCCTACATCGTGGAGTAGACCCGCGAGTCGCATCAGCTGCCAGTCTTCTTCATTAACCTCCACGTATTCACCCAGACTATCCATCATCCGTCCAGCTATGTGCATGACTCCAATAGCATGCGAAAATCGACTATGTACAGCCCCAGGATAAACAGCGCTGCTTATTGAAAGTTGTTTAATCCGCCTCATCCTCTGTACGGCTCTAGTGTCGATTATATTCCTTTCCACATCTGTAATTCCTATATATCCAAGGACCGGATCCCTTACGTATTTTACAAACATCGTTTTAGCATTCTTAGTTATTCTTTAAGTCTTTATTCCAGCTACCAGTAACATGTTTACCTATTCAACTGATTAAAAATCCACCTAAAACATATAGCTACTTAAATGTCTTTAAATACGAAAAATTAGTTCTCAATACCCCAAAAATTATAAAATAAGCAAGATAAAACACTTAACTAACGTAAAATACCTACTAGCTTCCTAAGAAAAGTTTCTACTTCCTTAACTCCGGTTAAAAAGTAATCAGCCATGGTATTATCTCTTTTTTCACCCACAAAAATACCTATTCCTTCCTCTATGGTCTTAAAAGCGTCCTCGTCTGTAGAGTCATCACCCAAGTATATAGGAAGAGTCTCCTCCTCAAAATTCAATTCCGTCAAAAGATAGGAAACTGCTTTACCTTTATCCCAGTCCACGGAAGGTCGAATTTCAAATATTTTCTTTCCCTCGGTAACCCTTAAATCCCCGCTTTCAATATAGGGTTGAGCGACTTTTCCAAAAACGTTCCTTACCCTCTGTATTTTATCTGGCGACACAAGTCTGTAGTGTACACTGGCTGTATATCCCTTATTCTCCAAAACCACATCCTCCACATCTGCCTTATCCCTAAATTCACTGCAGAATTCATCTATTAGTTTATTTACTCCCTCCACTTCCCCAAGAACAAAATCTACGCCAGGTCCCTCAATCTCAAATCCGTGGTTCCCTGAATAATACACATTTTTAACCCCAACCTTTAATCTCAAGTCCAATAGCGACCTTCCGCTTATGATGCCAACCGGACAAAGGGGAACCAATTGTGAAATTAGACCCCTCATCTCTTCCGAGAGCTTAGCTTCATCCGGATTACCAACTATAGGTGTAAGGGTGCCATCAAAATCTGTCATTAAAAATACTGGATCCATAAAAACTGATCTTGTTTTTTCCCATTCATCAAGAACGTTTTTCATAGATTATCTTATATTGAATTCCGAAAAGGGGAAACAAATATCTTTCCAACTCCCCACATCTCATTCACGATCTTTTCTCCTTAGATAAACCTCAAACTTTGACCCACCGAGTTCTGAGCTTCCCACTTCAACTTTACCGCCATAGCTCTCCGCAATCCCTTTCACGATAGATAAACCCAATCCAGAACCGGCCGTATCGCCCTTCTTAAATCCTCTTTTGAAAATCTTCTCCATGGCCTCGTCGGGGATGCCCTTTCCGTCATCTTCTACACGGCCTACAACAGTATCATCTCCTACTTCAACTTCAATCAAAATCTTGCTTCCTCCTGAATGGCGGATGGCGTTATTTATAAGATTTGAAAAAAGATCTTCAATAAGAGCTCCGCCCTTGACTTTAATCAATGGATCCTCGCTCCTTACTTCTATTCCTATTCCCTTCTGGGTAGCTCTAGCCTCATATCCGCTGACGGAATTTTTTATCACCGGCATAAGGCTGACATCTCCAATTTGCTCCTTACCTACCTTTTGAAGAGTCCTTACCTTTTCTATGAGTTCAACTCCTTCCTGAATACCTTTCTTTGCCTTGTTGAGATACATTTCTACTTCCCCAGGAAGATCTGACTCCCCAATCAGCTCGTGATACCCTTTAGTTATCTGAAGTTTACTCCTCAGATCATGCCTAAGCAGAAAGTTAAGGAACTCTTCCCTCTCTTCTGCCATTTTCCTTTTTAAAACCTCTCTAATGGAATGTGCCAGTTCCTCATACTGGTTTCTAGGATTTCTATCCTTCCGAATATACCGATTTGCCCCAAGATTAAGAGCATTCATGGCGGCTTCTTCATTTCCCTTCCCCGTAAAAACTATGAACGGAACATTCAAATCTTTCTCCCTGAGCTGCTTCAAAAGTTCAATTCCATTCACACCCGGCATTTTAAGATCTGACACAATAACGTCAATACCACGTTCCTCAACAGCCTTCAATCCTCTCTCCCCCGACTGAGTGGTTTCAACGTTAAAGCCATTATATTCCTCCTCGAGAAAGGCTCTCGCCTGATCCAAGACATGCGGATCGTCATCTATAAATAAAACGTCTACCTCCTCATGAGCTGCCAAGCCAATATTACTCAAATTCCCACCCGCTTTGTACAAAAATCAGCACTCAATCTTTTTAAAATGGGCCATTTTTATTAGAGCTTAAAACCCACTAATGATTCAGTACCAACCCTATTAAATATTTCAAGTTTCTAAAAAATGGAAAACGCTAAAGAAACATACTCCTTAAGGAAGAAAGAGAATTATTAATAAGGGTAAATACATGGTTCTAGAAAAGCTTGGAAGGTCGCTAAATTCAGCTTTGCAAAAAATCACGAAGTCCGGAAGAGTAGATGAGAAAACAGTCAAAGACCTTGTAAAGGATATACAAAAAGCCCTTTTAGAGTCGGACGTAAACGTGCAGCTCGTCCTCGATCTAACAGATAGAATAGAAGAGAGGGCACTAGAAGAAGAGGCTCCTCCTGGAATATCAAAGAAAGAACATTTAGTATCAATAGTTTATGAAGAAATCTCCAACTTTTTGGGCGAGTCCACCGAACTGGATCTGGAAAGCGAAGATCCTGTAAAGGTCCTACTCGTAGGACTACAGGGAAGTGGTAAAACCACACACGCCGCGAAACTAGCAAGTTATTACAACAAACGTGGATATGAGGTAGGTTTGGTATCAGCGGACACATTCAGGCCGGGAGCATACGAACAGTTGAGACAATTGGCCGAAGAAATAAGTGTCCCGGTTCATGGAGATCCGGACGCCGAAGATGCAATTAAAGTCTCCCAAGAAGGAGTAAAAAGATTCATAGAAGAATCACGGGATCTCATTTTGATAGATACCGCCGGGCGACATCAAGAGGAAGAGTCACTAATGGAAGAAATGAAAGATATTAGCAGTGCTATCTCCCCAGACGAGGTTATACTCGTGCTTGACTCAACGTTAGGCCAGCAGGCAGAAAAACAGGCCTCCGCTTTCAAAGAAGCAACAGATATCGGATCCATTCTAGTTACCAAGCTTGATGGAACTGCAAAGGGAGGAGGCGCACTGTCGGCGGTGGCAGCCACCGGAGCTCCAATCAACTTCATTGGAACTGGAGAAAAGCTCGAAGATATTGAGAAGTTCAAACCAGAAAGATTTGTCTCCCGACTTTTGGGGATGGGAGACATCGAAACGTTGCTTGAGAAGATAGAAGAAACCGCCGAACCTGAAGATCTAGATCAGGAAAAAATGCAAAAGATAATGAAGGGTGAACTCACCTTAAGAGATTTTTATCAACAGCTGGAACGAATAAATGAAATGGGGTCCTTGGAGAAAATTCTTCAAATGATACCCGGAATGGGAATGTCAATTCCAGAAGAGGAAATGCAAGTGGGGAAGAAGAAGATGGAAAAGTTCCGACTCATCATGCAGTCCATGACAGACGAAGAGTTGGACGACCCAGATATAATCAACAACTCCCGGGTAGAAAGAATCGCGAAGGGGTCAAATGCGAACAAGAAGGACGTAAAGGAACTTTTGGAGCAATACAGAAAAATGAAGAAGATGATGAAATCATTCTCACGCGGACGCTCACCTAAGTCCGGATCAATGAAGGATATGCTGAAGAACATGCCCGATAATTTTCAATGAAACTTAATAAAGATCGATTACTTTTAACTTATGTACACTATCACAGAGGATAATATGACTAAATCCAAAGGAAAAAGAAGCAAGACAAGACAAAAACTACAGAAGGGTCCAAGAAGTAGAGGAAAGGTCTATTCCCAGAATGTGGTTCAAAGCTACCCAAAGGGTTCAAAGGCAACTATAAAAATTAATCCCGATACTCCAGAAGGACAACCCCATCCAAAATTCCATGGGAGGACAGGCGTTATAAAAAGAAAGCAAGGGAAGTCTTATATCATAGCCGTTAAAGATGGGAACGGAGAGAAAGAAATAATTACCAGACCCGAACATTTAGTAAAGGTGAAAAAATGATTGGAGACGAGGTAAGGGAAAGGAGACCTGTGACGTTTTCGGAATCACTGGAGATTTTGAAAAACAAAAAAGAAGAAAAGGAACTTGAATTCGAGCAGAGATTAGCCTATGATTATGTCCAAAAATTCTCTCAGCTTTCTACCGAAAAAACAAAGGAGCTGGTAAGTGACTTGCTTGAGATCGAAAAAATTAGGGATCATCAAGCCGTGATATTGGCAAACAATATGCCTGAAACAAAGGAAGACATCGATCTTATTTTTGCTAAGGAGAGAACTTCTCTAAGAGAGGAAACAGTCGATCAGATTTTAGATATAGTAGATAAGTATAGAGAATAAACCCCAGAATATCAGAAAAAATGAATTTGTAAAATTGGATTAAAAGAGGGGTAGATTTTGAGTAAAAAATATGAAGACTACGGTTACATTTTAGATTACCTTCCACAAGGCCATCACGACCAACGGCAGCCAGCTCAGTTTCAAGAACCAATTGTGCAGTTGGTAGGGGAAGAATATTTCACGCTCCTTGAAGCAGTGCCTCACGAAGAAACGGATCTGCCACCACAAACACGAGTTTATATAGGAAGAAAAGGTAGAGAAAAGATTGAGAGGATAAAGCGAAGAATTAATTACGACGAATTAACCTCCGCAGCAAAGTCCGAGCTTTCTGTGGTCATAGAAAAAATAATAGAAAAGAGCGAAGAAAAGTTCTTACGATTTTTCAACGAAGCATCTCCTATTACTAGCCGATATCATCAATTCGAACTAATCCCAGGTATCGGCAAAAAGTTAATGTGGTCCATCATAGAAGAGAGAGAAAAGAAGGATTTTGAGAGCTTCGAAGATCTACAGAACAGAGTAAAATCCCTGCCGGATCCTACAGAAATACTCGCCAAAAGAATCGAGAAAGAGCTAAAGGGCGAGGATAAATACTCTCTGTTCGTCAGGAGGCCAAAAGACTCCGGAGGATCCAAGAGTTCATCGGGTCATCGCAGAAGAAGATAGATTCACACAAAATATTGAAAATTTAAATTTACAGAACTCTATTCTTCTTTAATATCCTTCAAAATTACCTCTAAAACTTGGGACCAAGCGAGATTAAATCCAATTTCCTTCTCCGGTCTAAAACTCTGCGAAGCTTTCAAACTGAAAACTTCAAAAAAGTTTTCTACCTTATGTCTTCCAAATTTACCTTCGTAAATCTGCTGAGCAAGGGTCAT
>JBKHIS010000065.1:0-5909 GCA_046538535.1 Hadesarchaea archaeon
ACCCGGAGAACCCCGCATCGGAGTCGATTTACGAGCTGGCGAAAATCATCACCGGAGAATCCGACCTACCTTACGAACCATACGAGAAGACCGAAATGGACGAGACCGTCGAGAGGCTCGCAAGAGCACTCACCGGACGGAAAAAATAATAAGAAATGTGATCTTCAAAATAGCTCTTTCTACACAAACGACGACAAACCAGCAGGCTCATGCATCAAGACGAAGCATCAACTAGAACGAGAGTTTCAAAGCCCCTCTTTATCAATACTATTCAATGTAGGAAAAATACATTTCACCGACCCTCGGAGCCTCCAAATCTTCCAATCATCCAAAAAAGAACGAGGGCAAGAGCAAATACGCTCCCAACTACCTTCAGGTAGTGGACAGTAGTTCCCCCTACAGGGCTTATAAATCCCTCGACGAAACCCGCAATTATGAATAGGAGAAGAATCCCGGGAATCAAACCCATGGCGGAACCTCCTGCCTTGCTAAGAGGTCGGACGCTTCCCCTCCTCAAACTGTTTAGGGCACCTGCCCCTAGACGGATCCCACAGCTTATCGTTAGTATTAGTCCTGGAAATTCGAACACCCCATGCGGAAGGAGTAAGGACGATAATTCGAGGGCGGAAGTGCCCGCCAACGAGAGGCTTACCGAAACCACGTAACCTATGAGAAGGGAATTGATAAAAAGCACAATAATTGGCTCCACACCAAAAGCAACACCCGCCCCAATCGAGGTCACAACAGTAACCATGTTATTACGCAACACCAACTTAGTTAACTCAAACGGATCCTCTGGAACTTCCTTCTGGATCCCTCTCCGAAAGTACTCCTGGATCCAGTGACCTAACTCGTTGATTGCATTTTTCTCCATGCGGTAGACCCGTAAATCCCCCTCCCCCTCAACTATCCTAAAGAATTCATGTTCCGTCTCGATATTCCAGCTCTGTCCGTTCTCTATCACCGTGACGGAAGCGTTCTCCGTTGGAGAAACCCCTCCACCCAGCTCGTTCATCAATTTCCCCGGAATCTCTCCAGAATCAAGGGTCGAGACTGAATCGCCTGCATCCGTCTTAAGAACGAAATCCATCGACGAGGTCAAAGCTCCAATAAAGACCACAACGATAAGAATCAAAGATACGGCAAGTATTAAATTTCGATTTTCTCTAACCGATTTCGGGAAGTCTCGAGAAAGACTCCTTTTCAGCCTGACGCCGATAGATCCGTCACTGCCCATATTTTCCTTCTCCAGTTAAGGGGTAAGTAAATTAGCTGATAAATTTTGAGGGATTCAGAAAGTTTTACGTTATGGGTGTACAGTAAAATTCGGGGGTAGATAAACCTAATAACGGATTTCGGCCATTATCCTCATGAAACATGGTGAAGATCAAAATAGTCGAAAATTACGGAACAATGAGTATTGAAGGAGCTGACATCGCAGAGCAGATAGTCGAGAAAAACCCAGATGCCGTACTGGGACTGGCCACTGGGGAAACCTTTCTTATGTTCTACAAGGAACTCGTAAAAAGGCACAACAAGGGGCTCGACTTCTCCAAAGTAAAGACATTCAATCTGGATGAATACGTGGGCATAGATCGAGGACACCCGGAGAGCTTCCGGAGATACATGTACGAAAACTTTCTGAATCGTGTCAATATCAAGGAAAAAAACGTACACATTCCTGATGGTACCGCCGATGACTTGGAAAAGGAGTGCGAAACCTACGAAAAGGCCATAAGAGAGGCCGGCGGCATAGATCTTCAGTTTGTGGGGATAGGTGCAAACGGACACATAGCGTACAACGAGCCTAGCTCATCTTTCGACTCGAGAACTCGAGTTATCAAACTCGACGAGGACACAAGAAAGAGAAAGGAGCGGAATCTAAACGGGGCTAAGGTCCCAAAAAAGGCCATCACGATGGGAATCGAAACTATAATGGAGTCCGATAAAATAGTCATGCTCGCGAGTGGAAGGGCGAAGGCGGAGGCCGTGGCAAAGGCCGTGGAAGGACCCACAACGGAGGAGGTTCCAGCGTCCGTGCTCCAAAAACATGAGGACTTTACACTTATTTTGGACGAGGGAGCCGCCTCGAAGCTTACCGAGATGAAGTAATGCCTCGAGCCGTCAGTATTAAAGCATATTTGAGAAAAAATTCCCGTTTTGGGAGAAATTACATAAATTTCCACACCAGAAAATAAATCCCATAAGACAAAACGAACTTTGGGAGCATGAAAATTGGAGCCGTGTTGAATCCCTATGGGTCCCCGCTAGAACAGGTGAAAAAATGCGAGGGGATGAATTTGGACTTCGTGGAAATAGTCGCCGATGGAGAGAAAAACGGAACTGAAGCTTTAATCAAAAGGAGAGGAGATATAGAATCAGCCCTCGATGAGCTCTCTTTGGACCTTTACCTTCACCTCCCATGGAACTTGGACATAGGAAACCCACACGAAAAATGTAGGGAGGGGGCGGTAGAAACGCTCAAAAATATTCTCAGAGTCGGGGCAGACCTAAACGCCGAAAAGGCAATAGTCCATCCCAAAAGCCAGCGTCATAATTACTGGGAGAGGGAAAGGATAAAAGGCAACGTGATCAGATCTCTGCAGGAACTGGAGAAAGCAGAGAAAACTCCTGGGACGGAGCTGATCGCCGAAAATGTTAAGATGTTCGGTCTGGATGAATTCGAACGCATCTTCAAGCGGACGGGTATCGACATGTGTTTGGATACCGGCCACGCTTATCTAGAGGGATTTGAGGAAAGAGAAATAACAGAGTTTGTGAATGACCACAAGGATCGGATAAAGCACTTTCATCTAAACGACAACAGGGGAGAACGAGATGAACACCTTCCCCTTGGCTATGGATTCATAGACCTCGGGCTCATATTGAGGGGGCTCCAGAATATGGGTTGGAATGGTTCCCTCTCGATAGAGCTATTTACCGAGAGCTTCGAATATCTTAGGATCAGCAGAAGCAAAGTTGGGAAATGGCTCGAGGGATAAAAAAGATTTTACACATAAATACCAAAATCGAAAACGGCAAAGCGATGAACAGATTTTATGTTATGGGTGTACAGGAAAATTAATGATAGGTTCTGATGATGGCAAGCCAGTATTTTGTGTACACATGTACAGTAAAAATATAGCTCCGGGAAAAGCTGTTAGAGACATCTAGCCAAAACCTAGAAAGTATAGGAGAATTTATCTTAAAAAGATTTAAATCAAACAAACATATCCGAGGAAGGTAAAAAAGATGAACATCGGGGAAAGATTTGATCTCATAAAGGAGGTTGGAGAAGAAGTCGTTACGGAGGAGGAGTTAAAGGATCTTCTTGATGAAAAGGAACACCCCCTAGCCTATGACGGGTTTGAACCATCAGGCCTCGCCCACGTCGCGTTTGGAGTCTACAGGGCAACTAACCTCAAAAAGATGATAAAGGCGGGAGTGAGATTTAACCTCCTATTGGCAGATTGGTACGCATGGATCAATGAAAAGATGGGTGGTGATCTCGAGAAAATAAGAAAGGTGGGGGAGTACTTTCAGGAAGTGTGGAAAGCCGCAGGCGTCCCAATGGATAAGGTCAACGTCATCTGGGCCTCGGAACTGATGGATCGAGATTACTGGAAGACCGTATTAGAGGTAGCAAAGAACCACACGCTCAGCAGGACCCAGAGGGCGCTCACCATTGCAGGGAGAGAAGCCGCTGGAGAAAATCCCACAGCGATGGTCTTCTACCCGAGCATGCAGGCGGCGGACATATTTGAGATGGACGTTGACATATGTCAGCTGGGGATGGATCAAAGAAAGGCAAACATGCTCGCCAGGGACGTCGCGGAAAAGATTGGTAGAAAGAAGCCAGTCACGGTTTCCCACCACATTTTAATGGGTCTTAGCAGCGGAGACGGAAAGATGAGCAAAAGCGTCCCCTCCTCTGCAATATACGTCCACGACACAAAGGATGAGATAATGAGGAAGATGAAGGACGCCTATTGTCCGATGGAGGATGTTAAAAATAATCCCGTTCTGGATTACACCGAGCACATAATATTTCAGAACTTCGAATCAATAACTGTCGAAAGGAAGGACAAGTACGGCGGAGATGTTACATACGAAAGCTATGGAGAGGTTGTAGACGAATATCGAAAAGGTGAGCTACATCCGCTGGATCTTAAGAAGACCGTGGCGAGATACTTGGACGAACTGGTGCAGCCGATACGAAAACACTTTTTGGAGGACGAGGACGCAAGAGAACTCTACGATTTTGTCAAGGAACAGAAAATTACCAGATAAGCACCCCTCGAAATAGCACCCCCTGCCCTTTGTTTCTACTGGAAACCATACCAGCGCGAGTCATGACGCGTTTATTTTTATAAAGGAACCAAGAAAAGATACTATTCCTCCCTCAATTTATCCGGTTACTTAGTTAAGAGAGCTATAATTTGGCGACAACAAGAAAGTCAACAGACCAATTTTAAGCTTAATACACTAAATGTAACTACCTTTACTGTACACCCATAACAAAAAAATGATTATTTTTTTGTATTTTATTGTGTTCCAGTGGAAATGAAGGGGTGGGGGGGTGATTTTTAAGATTAACAGAGAAATGATGAAAAGTATTCTAATTTTTGTGTACACCCATAACGTAAAATTTGAACCCTTGTGATTTAATACGTTAAATGAAGGGAGGTTATCTATTATCAGAATCTGTTGATCAAAGATGGTCGTTCTGTTTCTCGCAATAGTAGACTAACCTGAAAATGGACCGCTCTTGTCTTGATGATTTTGAATTATTCTAGGATCTTTCTGATCTTTTGGAGCTCATCCAGTATTTTCTTTCGGGGGTCTGTCTTGCTTTCCTTTCCACCCCTTAGTTTTCCGGTCTCCAATCCTCTGATTTTATCCAGAATTTTCTCCCTGATTCTCTCGAAGTTCTTGATTCCCATTATGGAGGCTTCAGCGCTTTTCTTCTGCCCTGAGTGCCCTGCCGTTTCTATCTCGACGGTTCCGATATCGAACTTTCTCGAGAGAGGTCCCTGGACCGTATTGATATTCATGATGAGTCCATAAGGAACGCTATGGGTTTTTTGGATCCATACTCCCCTTTCCACTATCACCTCGGTTTCTTTGAGTCTATATTCAATGGAGTCATAGTACTTCTCGATCCAATAGTACACAAAGGTGGTGGGAATCAGAAATATGATCCATAACAGTAATGGGCCTGTCATGTTTCCTGACGAAGCCGTAGATATTGATATGAGGGTTACAATGATGAGCAGAACCAGTAAAGGAGAAGCATAAATACGGTATACGTGTTTCATATTTGGGTGTGGTCTGACTTTCCTTTTTGATTCCCCTGTACTATCCATAATCCCCTGTAGTATTGGTTTCCTTGGGATTTTAAGTCTTTTTAAATATATCGAGGTTGGAAAAAGTGTAAGATATATCGATGATATCTCGGTTCGAAAACCTATTTTACTGTAAGGGTGTACACAAAAACTGGGTTTTAAGAATATTCGCTGATGGATTAAACTATCCTTTTTTTCTCAATTTTACTGTACACCTGTACACAAAAAATGGGAAACTTATTTGTTCTGTACACCCATAACGTAAAATCGATGAAAATAAGAGACAATATCCTTGCTAGGATTTATAGCTTTGATCTCAAGTTCAAGGGCGGCAAGAGAACCAAGTTCTACAGAAAGCTATTCGGATACAAATCTAGGACAAAGCGGATGGATCAGGAAGGTCGAGAGAAGATTTATGAGTCGTTCTATCCCGGCGTCCTTACTCCCCTCCCTCACTTGAGACTTGGAAAGAGCGTCATTGCTGTGCCCGAGGCCGCACGGGGGGAGCTTGATGGATTTTTTGAGGATGAGGAATGGGGATCTATAGATCTGTATTCCTTTGAC
>JBKHIS010000020.1:0-17134 GCA_046538535.1 Hadesarchaea archaeon
CTCACTCAAAAAATGTGAAAAAACTAAAATAAAAAATTAGTTATTCAACACAGCATTAAATACAAAAAATATAAAAAGGGATAAGTTAACCGCGTCAATTCAACAAACTATCAAACGAACACTACCGAAAATATCTCCGAGTAAAATGATTCAACTTACAGCCTTTATGTGGACTTAGTAGCTCTGATATGCTTTGTTTCCAAGTACTCATTCAATCCTTCCTCGGAAAGCTCAGTTCCCAGTCCGCTCTGCTTCCATCCGCTGTAGGGATAAGGCGCATCCCCACCCGAAACATTATTCAGCCCGACAGTTCCGTATTCCAAATCCTCGGCAGCATCTAATCCTTCTTCCATGTCATTAGTAAATAGATAAGCCACTAATCCGTAAATAGAATCATTTGAAAGCTTTACAGCTTCATTAAGATTCCTAACTTTCATTATTGGAGCTACTGGACCAAAGGTTTCTTCGTTCATAACTATCATCTCATGATTAACATCAGTGAGAACAGTTGGTTCGAAGAAGTTTCCGTCCTCGTATTCATCAGCTTCAGGAGCTTCACCACCATATTCCAGATTGGCTCCTTTTTTGATTGCATCAGCTATATGTCTTTCAACCTTTTCAATGCCAGATTCATCAAGCATCGGGCCCAAATCTGCATCTGGATTCTTGAGACCATCAGCTATAGTTAAATCGCTAGTCCTCTTCACAAACTTATCCACAAACTCATCATAGACATTTTCGTGAACGTATATTCTATTGATGCTGTTACATATCTGCCCCATATTCCTGAAGGACCTATAAACACCAGATTTAGCAGCTCTTTCGATATCGGTTTGGGAATCAACAATCATAGGACAGTGTCCACCAAGTTCTAAAGTAAGCTCCTTAACGTTGACAGACGCATCTTTCATTATTTGCTTTCCTGTACTAGTCTGGCCTGTAAACGCTACCTTCCTTATTTTCTCGTGCTTTACCAACTTTTTACCTATATCCGATCCGGAACCGTATATAAGATTAGCAACACCCTCAGGAAAACCAGCATCATCTATCGAGTCATATAAATCGCTTACTGAAATAGGTGTTTGAGTTGCAGGCTTACTTACAACTGTACAGCCAGCAGCTAACGCCGGCGCAACCTTCCAAGAGAGAAGCAATAAAGGGTAATTCCAAGGAGATATCGCCGCAACTGGACCCACTGGCTGCTTAATAACATAACTTCTAACGTCTTTAGAATCAGTTGGATAAATTCCTCCTTTTAAATCTCGGGCCTTTCTAGCATAATACCTGAAAGCTTTGATTGACGCCGAAACCTCTCCTCTAGCTTCCGAAAGCGGCTTCCCCTGCTCTCTGGTGAGATCTTTTGCTATTTCCTCTTCATTTTTTTCCAACGAATCAACTATTCCATCTAGGTAGGAACCTCTCTTCTCACCACTCAAGTTCCTCCAATCATCAAATGCGGACTCAGCCGCATCCACTGCCTCCTCGAGATCCTCATCATCCGCCTTCACGATTTTCTCTATTACCTCACCCGTAGAAGGATTTGTAACCTCCACGATCTCTCTGTCACCTTTCTCAATCCAATTTCCATTTATATACATAACTTATTCCATCCCAATTTTTAATCATATTTCAGTGATTATAATATTTAAACCTGTGCCACTCGGGGTTTTGCTAATTATCAGATAGAAGTAAAAGAAAACAGAGAGGGATAAAGTCCTCCTTCCCTACTCAACTTCGTGAATCCAATATTCGTCCTCTTTGGAGACTTCCTTCTTCCAAATGGGCACCTCTTTCTTTATCCGATCCATTGTACTGGACAAAGAGTCGAAAACAGATTTCCTATGAGAACCCTCTGCAAGAACATAGACTATATCTTCCCCCGGATCCAGATCATCAACCACGTGGTAAATCTCCAGATTTTGAATCTCCTCGTTACTTTCCTCCACATCTCGTGCAAGCTCCTCTAGTTTTTCCTCCGTATCTTCTGCACATTCATATTCCAGGGACTCTACCTTTCCTCCATTTTTCGCTGAACTCCTAACTATTCCTATAAACACCCCAATCGCTCCAGTTTCCCGATGCGGATCCCTCTTGAAAGATTTTAGAGTACCAAGCAAATCACTTTCTTCCTTATTGAGAACTTTTCCTTTTGCCATCGGCCAAACACCTAATCATCCAATTTATTCTTGAAATTAGTTAAAACCAGCGAAGACCTCCGGAAAGAATTAAACCCATCATAAAGATTACCTTTCAAAAGGTTTACTTGTAGAAGGGTTCCCTTCTCCTAACAGCCTCCTCGTAAGCCCTACGGACCTCCTTCACTCCATCCTTTCTTAGAGGAGTTAGAACATCCACCAAGTTATCATTTCTCATCAAACAGGGTTTCAAATAACCATCTGCAGTTATTCTAAGTCTAGTACAATGAGAACAAAACTCGGAATTGTGCATCGGATTAACAATTTCCACCTCACCGCCGTTCTTCAAAATATACTTACGACGCACTTGCATAAGCCACCTGGTCTCGACATCCACGGCTCTTTTTTCTATTTTCTTCTCAATATTATCCAAATCCTTATGATATTTCCTGTACATTTCCTTATTTTCAGGCAATACCTCCTCAAGTTCGATTAACTGAAGAACCGAACCCGTATCCATAGCAAAATCGATTAAATCCTCAACTTCATTTTCGTTAAAACCAGAAAGTAATATCGTATTCAGCTTAACCGGGGTCAAACCAGTTTCAACCGCCGATTCTATTCCTTTTTTTACCTCCCTCAATTTGGGTTTTCCCGTTATCTCCTCATATTTCCTGGGATTCAAAGTATCCAAACTTACGTTCACTCTATCAAGTCCAGCTCCATACAAATCCTCAGCCAGATCATTGAGCCCAATTCCATTGGTAGTAATAGAAACATCATCAAGTTTAAAGTCAGAGATACTCTCCAGGATCTCCAATATATCCTTCCTTATCAAGGGTTCACCCCCAGTAAATTTAACCTTTCTAATACCAAAATCAGTAGCAATTTCTATCAAATCGGATATCTCGCCAGTTTCCATCTCCCTATCAGCGTTACGACACCCCTCATTATGACAATAGAAACAATTTAGATTGCACCTATCGGTGATTGAAATCCTCAGGCTTGTTACAGGTCTTCCATAATTATCCTTCATAATCTTCCACTCTTATTTCTATTTTTCTTCCTTCAGAGTTATTCAATGAGGATACAAGACCTCTTATCGTATTGGATACAATATTCCTCACAAACGAATTCATTGGAATTCTCTTTCCATCCACAAAAAGCTGAACTGGATTGCTGAGCGCCTTACATTCCCCCTCAAGGTTATCCCCTTCTATTGAAGAAAGAACAAAATTCCTACAGGATTCATATCCACAGTCACCACAATCCAGACCACCAACATAACTTACAGCTCGTTCCTCCAATAAATCAGCAACTTCTCCGATGTCCTCATGACCATATCCCCTTTCTCCTAAATCGTCAAAACCCACAAAACATACAGTGAATTCATCCCTCAGCTTTTTGGCCTCCTCACTGCTATTAGCAACTACAACTCTAATCATATCCTTGGAATTCTTGAATCCCTCTAGAATCACAAAATCTAGGTCCAGTAGAGTTCGCATAATTTCATCTAAATCACCCTCCCCACCCTTCAAAATACCAGTTTCGTTTGGGCTAAGTGCCACTACAATTTCGCTGCCAGCCTTTTTATGCCTCCAAGTATCCGATCCTTTCTGGTCCAAGGTGAAATCATTTTGGGAAATATGTTTTACTGTACCTACTCTATAACCTCTCCCAGATAGGACTTCAACTAATCCTTCAACTACTGCAGTCTTACCGCTGTCCTTATAACCCGAAACTACAATAGGCTTCATGAAGTTATTCCTCCAAACAATTCCACTTCTACCAATTCGCCTGCCTCCACAATCTCACCTTCTAGAGGAATCTCAAAAAAACCATCAGCTCTCGAAAGGGAAGTTATGGCCCCCGAACCCTCCCTTACAGGCACTGCAACTTCTTTTCCACCTTCATTGGCGACGCGAACGGGTACGAGCTCAGCTCTTCCAGGCTCCGAAACTATCTTCCGAGAAATTTCTGCTTTGAGAATACGGCTTGAGGGATCCGGCTCACCTGACATTTCACGAAGGTATGGAGCGACCACTTTATAAAACACCATGAGAGCCGAGACGGGATATCCAGGAAGACCGAAAACAGGCTTATCTCCCACAACCGCCATGAGAAAAGGTTTACCTGGCTTTTGAGCCAGACCGTGAACTACGATCCCAGGATCTCCCAATCCATCAATAACCTCAGGTAAAAGATCACTGGCTCCAGCAGAAGTCCCCCCAGAAGTCAAAACCGCATCATAATTGTCTAGAGCTTTCTTAATACCCTCCTCCATCGTCTTTGTCTCATCCCTCAAAATGCCTTGATATGAAGGCTGGCAACCACACTCAATTACCGCTTGGGAAAGAGTTGGTCCGTTTACATCATATATCTGGCCAATATCCAAACTCGAATTTACATTGACTAGTTCCTCCCCAATGGAAATAACCGCAACCTCAGGCCGTTTATACACGCTTACCCTATCTATTCCACAAGCCAAAAGGGATCCATACGTCTGTGGGGTGAGCCTAGTGCCCCGTCTCGCTACATTGGAATTTTCATCGATCTCTGAACCCTTGGGACTCACGTTTTCACCTGGGGAAACAGATCTTCTTACCATAATGTTGCCCGAATCATCAAGCGAAGTGTCTTCCACCATTACCACCGCGTCAGCACCTTCAGGCATAGGGGCCCCAGTAGAAATTTCTACACATTCCTCGCTACCGACTTTAATCTCAGGTCTTTGACCCGCCAAAACCCGTCCTTTAAGCCTGAGCTTTACCGGGTTTTCCTCTTCAGCTCCAAAAGTATCCTTCCCCCTTACTGCATATCCATCATAAACGGATCTGTCAAAGGGCGGTAAATCTACACTGGATTTGACGTCTTCCGCTAGGATCCTCCCACCCGCTTCAAGCAAAGAAATACTTTCTGCTTTAGTTTCAGGTTCCCAATGACTTGAAAGTATTGATTGAATCTCTTTCAGAGTTCTTATTTTAAGATGCTTCTTCATTCCATTCCTCTCCTTATCACTCTTTTACAGGATCTAATTTTATGATCTATCCACAGTACCGGAAAAACCTAAAATCAACAGTCTCGCCCTCCGAGAACCCATCTCTATCCTCGGGTATTATAATATTACCATCAGCTTCTTTTATCGTTCTCAAAATTGAAGACCCTGTCACCCTAACAGGTTCGACAAAGTAACAGCCCTCATCTTTGATCAATCTTGCCCTGGCTATATCCTTCCTGCCCAGTTTAGAACTCAAATTTCGGGTAAGAGTGGCCTCTATGGATGGCTTTTCTCTCCTTTCCTTTACCCCCTGAAGCCACTCCAAAGCTGGACCTACCAACATTTCAAAAGCTAAAAGCGCAGCCGCAGGAAAACCAGCCAAACTGAATACCGGAGTATCTTCAAAAATGCCGAACGCCGATGGGCCACCAGGACGTATAGCGACTCCGTGAAAAAGCAATTCACCCTTCTCCGATACACTATCTGGGACTAAATCCATTTTTCCGACGGACGTTCCTCCCGACAGAATAAAAAAGTCAAAGTCAGGAGCCTTATCCAGTGCTTTATTAATTTCCTCTTTCTTGTCAGGAACAATGCCCAGCCTCACTGGAATTCCACCTGCACTCAACACTGCCGATCCAATTGTGTAACTGTTTACCTCGATCACTTCCCCCCTCCCAAGGGTCTTCTCCGGCTCTTTAAGCTCATTCCCTGTTGATACAATTCCAACCTTAGGCCTCTTCATGACTTTTATTTCCAAATTACGTGTTGAAGCCAATAATCCCAAGTCAGCAGGTTTCAATCTATGTCCTCTCTCAAAGATTGTCTCATCGCTCTTCAAATCCTCACCCTTAGCTGAGACGTTTCTTCCAGGTGTAACCGGCGATAAAATCCTTACCCTGGACCCTTCACGTATAGTATCCTCAATCTTAACGACTGAATCAGCACCTTTAGGAATCGGCGCCCCCGTAGCGATTTCCACGGCTTTCCCCTCACAGACCTCAATTTCCTTCCAACCACCAATCTCTATAGATCCCGATACTTCCAACTCAACTGGATTTTCCTCTTTTGCACCGAAGGTGTCCTCCGCACAAACCGCAAAACCATCCATAGCAGCTCTGTCAAAAGGAGGAACGGCCATTTTCGACCTTACTTCCTCGGCTATAACTCTGTCATAGGACTCTTCAAAAGATATTTCTTCAGATTCCAACTCGTCAACATTAGATTCAACTATTTCCAAGGCTCTTGACAGGCGAATATACTCCTTAAACCCCTTCCCTCTAACTGACATATTATTCACGCGCGTGCTTTATAATATGGGGTAGTTCGGGAGTTATAAGCTCCACTGCAGTCATCACAGCGTCGGGAGAGCCGGGGAGGCAAAATACAGGATTCCGATTCACAACACCCGCTGTCGCCCTCGTTAAAATCACAGATGTCCCTATTTTAGAATAACTCTGCCTCCTAAACAACTCACCAAACCCTGACAATTCCTTGTCAAAGAGAGGCTTAATCACTTCAATTTTCACTTATACTTTCTTTCGCATCTGAACATACCTCTCTTCGGGATGAAAAACCCGCTTCACCAAGTTTTCCCTCCAATATATTACCTGACTTATCTTTCTCAATCCAGCTCTTCTTTCCACTCAAAGAGTCACTAACCGTTAATATCCCTACGTACAGAGTCTCAGGAGCATCTTCCTTATGTTCTGACGGTATCAGGATTTCACCTTCTCTAGAACTTCAATATTCTCTATCCGAGTGTCTGGATATTGTCCTTCTTCATCCTTCTCATATTTTTTTACCATATCCCAGATCGTCAGCAGAGTAGATGTAACTCCTGTTAATGCCTCCATTTCGACCCCTGTTTGTCCCTCGCTCTCGACCTTAACAACTACCCCTAATCCCTCTTCCTTAAACTCAAAATCTATGTCTACTCCAGTAATGGGTATAGGATGAGTTAAGGGAACTATATCCGTCGTTTTCTTGACCGCCATTACGCCAGCCGTCTCCGCAACAGACAAAACATTGCCCTTATCCACATCATTCGATTTTATTTTTCCAAGTGACTCTGGACTCAATCTTATAAATCCCGACGCTCTGGACATTCTTTTTATAGGGATCTTACCTCCAATATCAACCATCTTAGCCATACTTCCACAATAAATAACGTAGATAATATACACTTTAAACCCGGTGCATTATTAAAGCGAAAATCATTCAGTTAGAAAACCGAGAAAAATATAATCTTAATAAGTTAACTGTTTTCTATACATCAAATCTAAATTTTACTCCAATCTTGAATCACCGAAGTAATTATTTAATCTCGTTAACTTTATTCAATACACACAAAGGCGTGGGATATTTTGCACGAGATAAAAAAGATAAAAAAACTCAATCCCGAATTAACGGAAATTGAAGTAGAGGCCCCTTTAGTGGCGGAAAAAGTAAAACCCGGCCAATTCGTGGTTATTAGATTGCATGAAAAGGGGGAGCGAATACCCCTAACATTCTACAAAAGAGACGCTAAAAAGGGAACTATATCGATGATATTCCAAAAAGTAGGTAAAAGCACGAATGAACTTGCCACCTACGATGAGAGTGACAAAATAAAGGACGTAATCGGACCTATGGGAACTCCAGCTGAAATAAAACATTACGGAACCGTAGTTTGCGTAGGGGGTGGAGTGGGGACGCCAGAAATATTTCCGGTCGCCAAGGCAATGAAGAGGGCAAAAAACAATGTTATAGTCATTTCCGGCTTCAGAACCGATGACCTCATCGTTTGCGAAAAGGAGATGAAAAAAGGATGTGCCGATGAAATTTACATTTGTACAGAGGACGGATCTTATGGAAGAAAGGGTTTAACGACGGATGTGTTAAAGGAAATAATCGAAGACACGAAAATAGATCTCGTCCACACAGTCGGACCACCTATAATGATGAAGGTGATCTCCGAAATTACCGAAAAATATGACATACCCACCAGAGTAAGTCTAAACTCAATCATGCTAGATGCCACGGGAATGTGTGGATCATGTAGAGTTGAAGTGGGAGGAGAAACGAAACTAGCTTGCGTCGACGGTCCAGAATTCAACGGGCACAAGGTTAATTTCGACGAGCTAATGAACAGACTCAACATGTTTAAAGATCAGGAAAAAGTTGCTTTGGAACGTTGGAAGGAGAAAAATGGTTGTGATTGCCATTGAGCGCGAAAAAGAAAAGAATAAAAGTCCCTGAAAGGCCAGCAGAAGAAAGAATAAATGATTTTAAAGAAGTTTCTCTTGGATACACACCTGAACAAGCAATTAAAGAAGCAAATCGCTGCCTTCAATGCGAAAATAGACCTTGCACTGAAGGATGTCCTGTCGGAATCAATATTCCTTTATTTATCAAAAAAATTAGAGAGGAAAAATTTAGAGAGGCACTAGAGATTTTAAAGAAAGACAACTTTATTCCCGCAATTACCGGGCGGGTTTGCCCACAGGAGGATCAATGCGAAAATAGATGTACAATGAGAAAAATGGATGATCCAATAAATATAGGAAAGTTGGAGAGATTTGTAGCCGATTACGTCAGAGAAAAAGACAGAGAAAAGGAACCGGAGAAGAAAAAGAAAAACAAGGGGAGTATAGGTATCGTGGGATCAGGACCCAGCGGCATTACCTGCGCCGGGACACTGTCCAAATCGGGATATGATGTTTCAATATACGAAGCCCTTCACGAAGCAGGAGGGGTCCTAAAATATGGCATCCCAGAATTCAGACTCCCAAACGAAATTATCAATCATGAACTAGATTATTTGAAAAAATTAGGTGTAGAAATAAAGGTAAACAAAATAGTAGGTCAAAATATTTTTATCGACGAAATCGAGGAGATACACGACGCAATTTATGTAGCTACTGGAGCGGGAGCTCCCCGCTTCTTGGGTCTCGAAGGGGAGAACCTTAACGGCATATATTCCGCAAATGAATTTCTAACTCGAATAAACCTGATGAAGGCCTACAAATTTCCAGAATACGATACACCGATAACCGACATGGAAAAGGTCGCAATCATAGGCGGAGGTAATGTGGCAATAGATTCAGCGAGATCGGCCTTAAGATTGGGAGCAGAATCCCATATTCTATACCGAAGGACGGTCGACTGGGCACCCGCAAGGGAAGAAGAAATACAACACGCAAAAGAAGAAGGAGTTCAATTTGACTGCCTCTGTAGCCCCATAAAGTTCATTGGAGATCAGGAGGGATGGTTAAAAGAAATAGAATTCTGTGAAACTGAACTTTGTGAACCCAATGGCTCCGGGAGACCCAAACCAAAATCAGTTGAGGACTCAAGATTTAGGAAGAGTTTTGACACCGCTATAATCGCAATCGGTCAAAAGCCAAACAAAGTTCTTCACCGGAATACTTCAGGACTTGAAGTAAGAGACGACGGTAGGATAATTATAGACGATAAAACACGTAATACCACACGCGAAAAGGTCTATGCAGGGGGAGATGCCGTTTCTGGAATAGCAACTGTAATCCAAGCTATGGGAGATGGTCAAAAGGCCGCGAGATCAATAGAGAAAAATTTAGAAACATGAAAACCGTTCGACTCCCCCTCTACTGATTGAAAAGTTATAAAATCCATTTCAAATGAGTAAATATCCAATTATAAGACAGGATCTAATCCAGCCAAAATTACTCAATACGGAAGAGGAGGTGATTATATGAAAATTGGTGTATATACTGCTCAGCCCTTTGGAGACACAACACTGGAAAAAGCAATGGACTATCTATCCAACAAAAACGTAGACGCAGTAGAAATATCAGTAGGAGGATACCTCGGATCCAAACACCTCGACGCAGAAGAAGCACTCGAAAACAAAGAAAAACAAAAAGAAGTCAAAGAACTCCTCAAAAAATACAACCTAGAAATATGCGGCTTCGCCGCACACGCAAACCCAATCCACCCACAAAAAGAAAAAGCCAAATCCTTCGACAAAGACCTCAGAAACGCAATAAAACTCGCCGACCAAATGGACGTAGACACAGTCATCACATTCTCAGGATGCCCAGGATCCAGCGAAAACGCAAAATACCCAAACTGGATCACAAACCCCTGGCCACCAGAACAAAGAGAAGCGCTAAAATGGCAATGGGAAGAAAAAATAATACCCTACTGGAAAGACCTAGCCTCACACGCCAAAAAACACTCAGTAAACGTAGCAATAGAAATGCACCCTAATATGAGTGTTTACAATCCTGAAACACTTCTAAAACTAAGAGAAAACACAAACAAATGGATAGGAGCAAACTTCGACCCATCACACCTATACTGGCAATGGATAGACCCAATAGAAGCAGCACACGAGCTAGGAAAAGAAAACGCAATAAAATACGTACACGCAAAAGACACAAAAATATACCCACAAAACACTCGCGTAAACGGAGTACTCGACACAAAATCATACCTCGAAGAAGAAGAAAGAGCATGGACTCATAGGACTCTAGGCTACGGACACGACGAAAAACACTGGAAAGACCTCATATCCGCATTGAGAATGGAAGGATATGATGGGGCACTATCAATAGAACACGAAGACACAATAGTTGGAAAAATGGAAGGACTCGATAAAGCTATAGAATTGTTGTCCAGAGCAATATTTAAGGAGGAACCCGGAGGACTGGATCTTCCCGAATAAAAACTACCAACCCACACATTTTTCTTTTTAACTTATTTATTTAAGACGAAATAGCAGCGACTCAAGCACTTTAATCAGGGCTCTGAATTATAAACAAAAATCCCTGAGTGACTTCACTCCTCAATATTTTAATTGAATGGAAAAAACTACCTATATATCAAAAGGAGGTGAAAATTATGAAAATAGGAGTATTTACTGCTCAGCCCTTTGGAGACACAACACT
Organism: Hadesarchaea archaeon; assembly: GCA_046538535.1. Taxonomy (GTDB): domain Archaea; phylum Hadarchaeota; class Hadarchaeia; order Hadarchaeales; family JAGGTB01; genus CAYLJV01. The sequence goes on from JBKHIS010000020.1 coordinate 11,046, forward strand.
GGAAAAAGCAATGGACTATCTATCCAACAAAAACGTAGACGCAGTAGAAATATCAGTAGGAGGATACCTCGGATCCAAACACCTCGACGCAGAAGAAGCACTCGAAAACAAAGAAAAACAAAAAGAAGTCAAAGAACTCCTCAAAAAATACAACCTAGAAATATGCGGCTTCGCCGCACACGCAAACCCAATCCACCCACAAAAAGAAAAAGCCAAATCCTTCGACAAAGACCTCAGAAACGCAATAAAACTCGCCGACCAAATGGACGTAGACACAGTCATCACATTCTCAGGATGCCCAGGATCCAGCGAAAACGCAAAATACCCAAACTGGATCACAAACCCCTGGCCACCAGAACAAAGAGAAGCGCTAAAATGGCAATGGGAAGAAAAAATAATACCCTACTGGAAAGACCTAGCCTCACACGCCAAAAAACACTCAGTAAACGTAGCAATAGAAATGCACCCTAATATGAGTGTTTACAATCCTGAAACACTTCTAAAACTAAGAGAAAACACAAACAAATGGATAGGAGCAAACTTCGACCCATCACACCTATACTGGCAATGGATAGACCCAATAGAAGCAGCACACGAGCTAGGAAAAGAAAACGCAATAAAATACGTACACGCAAAAGACACAAAAATATACCCACAAAACACTCGCGTAAACGGAGTACTCGACACAAAATCATACCTCGAAGAAGAAGAAAGAGCATGGACTCATAGGACTCTAGGCTACGGACACGACGAAAAACACTGGAAAGACCTCATATCCGCATTGAGAATGGAAGGATATGATGGGGCACTATCAATAGAACACGAAGACACGCTCACAAGTACACTAGAAGGACTTGAAAAGGCATTGGACGTTCTAAACAGAGCCATATTTAAGGAAAAACCCGGAGGACTAGATCTACCGGAATGAATAACGTTTAAATCTCACTTAATCATATTATAGCCCCTATTTATTTTTATTTACAACACCCATACTATCGGGAAAAAATCCAACGTTAAATAAAAAATATTAAAAATATAAAAAAAATGTAAATCTATTCTTCATTAGTCCAATACGTCCGCCTCAATCACGAGAATCCTTAGCTCTCCATCTCCTGTATTTTTTAGGGCGTGTTTACTTCCATCCTTAGTAAGACAGACGTCTCCAGGACCAACCTTTTCAGTCTTATCGTCCACTGTCATATCCCCTTCTCCTTCTACGAAATAATAAATTTCTTCATTTCCCTCCTGAGGATGCAATCCAATACTAGCTCCTTCTTCAAGGATCGTCTCATGGAAAAAGTTCATAGTACTGTCAAAATCCTCCGGAAATCCTGGAACGTCAGGTAGTCGGGGTTCCTCACCTAATAGCTGCCTCACATGAGCTTTCCCTTCTCCACCGTGAATATCCTCAATGGTAGTCGCCTCAACGCCGTCTCTACCTCTTAATATCATTCTTAAATCACCTCCTATGTCTCATGAATTAGAATACACGACTTTTTCTCATCTATATCCTTCCATTCATTTCTTATATCATTTTTTGGAAATTCACGGGCATATTATTTGAAAAATAAATTAATAAAAAAGAAAGGTATAAAAAGCCGCCAGAGGAAAAACACTATTTTGTATGCATTTTACTAGAGTACCTCGACTTCTAGATCCATTATCTTTCCGACAATTGTCTCTATATCCCTTCCTCGATGTCCAGGAACAAGAATTTGGTGATGGGAATACGCCCTATTCATCACTTCGTGTCCATCTTCCACTTCAATAATTGCTCCATTTCTACAGTCCGTTCCAGGATACTGAACATATCCTTTCAGATTGCCTTCAATTGCCATTATCTTCTCCATACTAGGACCAACTTTAACCAAGGTTACTTCACCCTCCGGAAATCTCGCATCTATTGCATGCGAATTATCATCGACGATTTCCAAAACCTTCGGTCTTAAAGTCCATTCAGTCGAGAATGATTCCGGTAGTACTCCAAGGTATCCACAATGGGCCATCAGTATGTGGTCATCTGGATTATCTACAATTTCAGGAAAATTCGGGATTCCCTCGTGGTCCAAGGCTGCACGCCCCATTAAAAACGGATAAATATTACTCATCATAACGGGCGCGTCAAGGGTCTTGTTCACCAAATACTCCGTTATTAATGTCATGATATCGCCTTCACAGGCCCAGATTAGCTCCTTTTCCTCGTAAAGTAAATTCCAAGCCAAACAAGGTGTGGTATCAGAGTATTTCGATTCATTCAAACAGTTTATGCCAACTCCAGCTACAGAACCCTCCTCTTCAACGTCCTCCTTGACAGCTTGATATACCTTTAAAGCCCTTATAAGTGCATCATTCGTAAGGTTCTCTGAAACATCAATAGTCAAATCATCCAAAACTCCCTTTACGTCAGAATCGGGCTTATTCTGTGCTCTAGTTCCTAATTCCTTAAAGCTCCTCTTATCAATGGCCAATCCAAATTTTTCTTCCATTTTATCTATACAATCATCTTCCCACCAGTAAAATCGTTTAGATATGGAATCCTGTTGACCGTCTTCACCTGGTTTATCCTGATACACAATAAATTTGGATTGGGATAATTTTCTTTTTGCCTTCAGAGCGTCGCAAAGCATCTTGGTCTGACTAATATCATATGGCGCTATCATCTCTATCCCCTTACTCCTCATAAAGGTAATTATCTCCCAATCCCACATCGCAAAGGTACCAAACTCTGAAGTCAGTATTAGCCTTGGCTTATCAATCTCCTGAATTTCTTCGACTCGTTCATAGGCCTCTCCCAGTAGCTGTGGAAACAAAACCGCATCCGCTTCATCGGGGACCGTCGTTCCCAGCTGAAATGGTTTAAGAATTTCGGCTTCGTCTTCTAGGAGGTCTTTTAATCTTTCCAATTGTTCATCGAATTTTTCATTCATACCGGCATCCTTGAAATAAACAGGCGCCAACTTAGCTTTCATTAATTTTCACCTCCTATAATTTTTTGAAATAAAAAAATAAAAAACAAAATGAGTTTTTACTGTATTTCCGAAACCTCTAACCACCTTTCTTCTTCGGAAGACCTCAAAACGGCTTCTACAACTCTCTGACACTCCAAAGCGTCCTTAAAATCGGGTTTTGGATCTGTATTTTCATCGTAACTCCTGTAAAAATCAGCGAATTCGTTCACAAACGTATTCTCGTAACCAACTAAGTGTCCAGGTGGCCACCAAACAGATACGTAAGGATGGTCTTCTTCAGTGACCAGTATGTCCTTAAATCCCTGAAGGAAATCGGGGTCTTCAGTGGAATAAAACTTCAACCGATTCATTTCTTCGAAGTTGAACTTAATACTTCCCTTGCTGCCGTTAATTTCAATGTCCTCATGATTTTTCCTTCCTCCAGCAAACCTCGTTGCTTCAAAATGTCCAATTGCGCCATTCTCAAATTTCGTCATGAATATTGTAGCATCGTCCACTTCGACCTCCTCCTTTCCCTCACTAGCTTCTGCTCCAAAAGTCGATCCCTCGCCTAATCTGGGCCTTTCCTCTATGAAGGTCTCGGTCATACCAACAACCTTCTCATGTTCACCGACAAGATGCCGTGAAAGGTCTATCAAATGGGTATTCAAATCAATGTGTGCTCCCGCTCCAGCCTTTTCTTTTTTCAAATGCCATGTCACCGGAAATTCAGGATCCATAATCCAATCCTGAAGATAGAGACCTCTGAAATGCCGAATATCACCGATATATCCTTCTTCAATTAATTCTTTTGCAAGGGCTATTGCTGGGACCCTTCGGTAATTGAACCCGATCATATTCTTCACCCCTGATTCCTGAACCGCTTCGTACATATCCTTAGCCTCCTTGAAATTCCTAGCAGGCGGCTTCTCGCAAAATATATCTTTACCTTCCTCAGCGGCAGCTACTGTAATATCTCTATGGGTAAATGTAGGTGAGGCAACATCTATAACATCAATTTCTGGGTCCTTTACGACATCACGCCAATCTGTAGCATAGTCCTCCCATCCATACTTTTCTGCTGCTTCAGCAACGGCTTCCTCAGTACGGCCACAGATAACTTTTCTCTTTGGAATGGTCTCTAAATCGTTGTAAAAAAATGGAACATCCTTGTAACCATGGCTATGGGCCTTGCCCATAAACTTGTAACCTATTAATCCAACGTTCTTTACGTCCATTTTGATCCATATTCTTATTTCCAGCGCAACTTAAAACATTTAGGCGCCATCGATTATGGAGTGAAATAAGCATGTCTCCTCAACCATAGGATTAAGAGGATTAAACAATAAAACGTGCATTCTTCGGTACATAATGGTTCTTTTATCCTTAATTTCTATTTATTTAGAAATAACTGCCGTTCAAAGCGGAATATGGACTCTTAAACTCACGGATTTTTAATTGATTTCAAAAATAATTAAAGGTGGATTCATCAAACCAGCCAAACTCGAATTTAACAGAGAAAAAGAAAAAATAAAATTAAATAAAAGGGGAAGAGATAGGACACATTTTTAGATTATTCGCAGATCCACTCTTCTTACAACCTTTCCAACCCATCGAATTCCGGCGAGGCTATAATCTTAAATGCCTCATCATCTTTGTCCCTTACCATCTTAACAGCTTTTTCCAAGTCATCAATCGAAGTTCGATGCGTAATCAGCGGTTCAACTTCCACCTTTCCGGAGTCAATGAGGGTAAGCGCTCTTAGCCAGGTATCATACGTACCAGCGAACGAAACGTGGAACGTTAGCTCCTTATTAAATATATCGTCAAAGGCATCCAACTCTACCGTCTCTCCCTGCGGAGGTACTCCCATGACCGAGACATTACCTCCTCTCCGCACCAAATCAACAGCCTTTTCGTAAGTGCTAGCATGACCAACGGCCTCAATAACTACGTCTGCTCCTCGTCCATCCGTTACATTATTAACAACTTCCTCTAAATCTTCCTCGTTGCTATTCACAGTTATGTCGGCACCTAATGTTTTACCCAATTCCAGTCTATAATCGTGGTGACCACTAAGAATCACCTTAGAAGCTCCCTCAAGTTGGGCGGCTTTGGCACAGAAAACACCTAAGGGGCCATCACCCAGTACGGTGACTACATCACTGCTAACCACTTCACCACGATCCACACAGCTAGTAGCACAAGCCAATGGTTCGGCCAACGTGGCCTCTTCATAGCTCAAATCCGAAGGTAAATGATGCACATTTCTTCCTGGGGCCTTAAAATATTCGGCAAATCCTCCATCTTCGCCAATTCCGATTTGATAGAGGCTTGGACAAAATAGCTTTTGTTGTCTTTTACACCAGTAGCAGGTCCCACAAGAAACGTTTTCATCTGGCATTACCCGATCACCGATGTCTACAGATTCAACGTCATCTCCGACCTCTACAACTTCCCCAGCGAACTCATGGCCGGGTATCACTGGTGTCTTTGATAAATATTCTCCCATATACATTGCAGCATCTGTTCCACAAATACCACAAGCTTTTGTCTTAATAAGCACTTCAGAATCGTTTATTTCCGGTTTATCGACGTCCTCTACTCTCATGTCCTTCTTTCCGTAAATTCTTGCAGCTTTCATTTTATCACATTGAAATTAGCTTTTTTATCTTAAATCACTTACCAGGTGTATTCTATCTAAGTCCTCATAAGATAATCAAAAGAATAACGAGCCTATCAGTAGACGAACAAAAAGAACCAAAAAAAGAAAAATAAAAGAAATAAAGGAGGATATATGCTTCCTCCTATATCATAGATCAGTTACTCCAGTAATTCCTTCAGTTGGTCTTCAGTAAGAAGACTCATCAACTGAGCCGATCCTGGCAATCCATCTATGTATATCTGATCCAATTCCTCTGTGCTCAAAACTGGTGGATCGAAATAATCGACCCTCCTAACTGGAACACCCTGCAATCCTTGTATTGCTCTCCAGACGGCAAAAGTCTGCTGAGATTGCGGATTACAGGCCATCAACATTTCAAATCCATGTTCTTCCTGTAGATCCAAGTTAGATACAAAGTCCTCACCAGTCATGACATGGTCTCCAGGATCCTGTCCAGCTTCTTCGATTGCTGGAGG
>JBKHIS010000066.1:0-5881 GCA_046538535.1 Hadesarchaea archaeon
CATCCTCTCTTCAGCCGTTTCAAGACTGGTCAAATCTTGTGAAAGGTGCTCCCGGGAAAAAACACGCGTCCCTACAGTATCACCCTCAGCCTCTCGACCGGAGAGCGAGATTAAAAACAGCCAAAGGACAGCAAAACTAAAAAAGACCTAGCGAGCGTTTCCTCCCAAGTTAGGGCGATAGGGAGTTTAGGGTGAAGATGTGGCCTTATTATTGAACAAAACAAGAGATTAAGCTGATTAAAAAGGGGCTCTTGATACGTATATACTGTCAATGGATGAGCTTTAGACTTTTATCGATATTGTTTATCCTTACGGTCGCATTCTGGGTGTTCGCCTGTTTTTACGAAATGTTTGTAATGTTCAAGCCAGGTTGGTTTTTCTGGGGCTTCATCGACGAATTTTAGGAAATTTCTCAACTTTTCCACAGATTCTTGGCTTAATACGTGTTCTACTTTGCAAGCATCGATCCTAGCAGATTCGTCGTTCACCCCAAGAAGCTTCAAAAAGCTCATTAAATCATCGTGCCTCCTGCTAACCTCCGTCGCAATCTCCTCTCCTCGTTGGGTAAGTGAAATACCGCCGTATTTTTCATAGTTGACTAGCCCTTTTTCGCTCAGTTTTCTAACCATTTCCGACACGCTTGGAAGCTTTACATCTAGAAAGGAGGCTATATCAGAAGCCCCGACCTCATCCTCCTCTTCGGTCAAGAGATATATCGCCTCCAAGTAATCTTCATTGCTTGAACTAAGCTCTTTCTTAGACATTTTTGTTCCTTTTACCAATGTATCCCCGATAGCAAAAATGTCTTTATGAATATATATTCTTTATCATCGATAGACAAAAACCTCAAAAGCTCAAGTTTTTCCTCGATTAAGCACCGAGATGTAAGTCGAGATATAGTCAGAGAACTCGTACCTCGATTTTTCTGGCCATTCCCCGGCCGATAGCTATCTGGCTACCTTTGGACTCCACCACAACCGGTCCTCTAGAACCAGAGACCCTTTTCACCCTGCTTCCTATCTTTATGCCTCTAGACGAAAGTTTCCGCTCTGCGCCGTGACCACACTTCACGCTGGATACTATTCCTGTTTCTCCCTGTCCTAGTTTAGTAAGCTCCATTTGAAATCCTCCATCTACTAATCCATTCCACTCAAGCTAATATTACGTTAGGCAAGCCTAACATTTATAAATGTCAGGTTCTTATCGAATAAGGAAATTAAGTTAGGTAAGCCTAACAAAGGTGATGTTGTTGGAAAGAAAATTATCCGAAATGAAACCGGGCGAGAAAGGTGAAATAATAAGTATCGAATCTCGCGTACGGGGAGGAGTTTCTGGAATGGGTATTAGAAATGGGAAAATCGTAAAGGTCTCTTCTGAACAGCCGATGGGCGGACCTATAGTCATCGAGATTGACGGAAACAAGTCATCTCTGGGCAGAGGCCTGGCCGAATCAGTCACCGTGAGGGTTGAGGAATGAAAACGATAGCTCTTGCAGGGAATCCGAACGTAGGGAAGAGCGTCCTGTTCAACAGGCTGACGGGTGTAAACGTGTCTATCTCGAACTATCCCGGAACGACCGTCGACTACACTGAAGGCCGAGCTAGGATAAATGGAGAGGATTACAGGGTAATAGATTTGCCGGGAAGTTTTTCTCTGGAGGCGAAGGATAAGGCCGAAGAAGTTTCAAAAGAAATGCTTGAGGAGATGAAACCGGACATTGTCATCTGTGTGATAGACGCCACTTCTATCGAAAGAGGGCTTTACCTCTGCATGGAGCTTATCGAACGTGGCTTTACCCTAATGGTAGCCCTTAATATGTCCGACGAGGCGAGAGACGAAAACATCGGTATAGATGTCGAAGAGCTAGAGAAAATCTTGAAAGTCCCCGTGGTATCGACTGTTGCTACTGTCGGAACTGGAATTGAGGAATTAGCTTCGAGAGTAAGTGAAGCCCGTGAAGGAAAATTGAACGACGTTATGGAGGAGGTTCACTAGGAATGGGCAGCAATGGAGAGAACCGAGAAGATGACGAGTTGCTTCTGAGTTCCGACGAGAGATGGGAGATAATCGACAAGATCTCAGATAGGGTTGTCTCCAGGGGGAAGCGAGAGCACAAGTTGCGTGAAGTTATTTCCGACCTCACAGTAGATCCAAAATACGGGCTTCCCTTCGCTATCGCTGTCCTCTTCGGTTTCTGGTCCTTCTTCGGGTCTTTCGCCGGGCTTTTTACAGATGGTTTTGCCGTTCCTGCATTTGATGGTCATTTCCTACCATGGTTACAGTCCGTCTTTCCCGATCCGGGTGGTCCTCTTTACTGGATTTTCGTCGGCGATCCGGCAGCTGGAAACTCATTTGCGGCCTTTGGAGTCCTTACAACGGGACTTTTCGTCGCACTTGGAGTTGTATTACCTGCGATAGTCGCATTCTACTTAATATTGACTCTGCTTGAGGACAGCGGATACCTTCCTAGACTGGCTGTGATGGCAGACACGGTTCTCCACAAGATAGGGTTGCACGGATTTGCGATCGTCCCGACGATCCTTTCTCTCGGCTGTAATGTCCCGGGAGTTATGGCTTCTAGAACTCTGGAGACGAGAAAGCAAAGATTTATGATGATGACCTTGTTGAGCGTATTCATACCGTGTGGCGCCCAGATAGGGGTTATGAAAGCGTTAATACCGCAGTATGCCGGCCTGATACTCCTGTTCCTCTTTGCGGGGTTTTTCTTGATGGGGGTAATTTTGAACTTTGTAGTTCCCGGAGAATCTCCGGAAATACTCGTGGATGTTCCAACCTACAGAAAACCACTCTTGAAAAACGTGGGATCTAAACTATGGGCCAGGTTAAAATCATTCTTCAAAGTCGCGATACCATTCGTTCTCACCGGGGTCTTGGCGATACAGATACTCTATTGGTTTGGCGTGATAGAATGGCTAGGCACCGCCTCCGAACCGATTTTGACGGGATGGTTTGGTGTGCCGGCCGAGGCCTCCGGTCCGTTGGTTGCCGGGTTTATGAGAAAGGGTCTCGCGGTAGCGCTTCTTGGTGGGATAGAGATGACAACCGGGCAGCTCATAACCTCGGTGGTGGTAATCAGCCTCTACTTCCCGTGCCTGGCGACTTTCATAATGATAATCAAAGAAGGGGGATTCAAAACGATGCTAAAATCTTTGGTAGTCTTAGCTGGTTCGGTCTTCATATTCGGCGGTCTGATGCGGCTAATAGTCTCACTGGTGGGGATATAAAATGAAATACAAGATTGGAGCATTGTACCTTGGAATCTTAGGAATATTGACGGCAGTCTTCGGAGGAGCTTATATACTCCTTACGGTAACGGGAGGAGAGATCGTAACAGACCTCCTACTGGCCTCCGGATCCATGTGGAGCCTGTGGAAAGGACTCATACTGGTCTTTGCTGGGATGTTCATAGTAATTGGAGCCGTAAACCTGGAAGATATCCACGGGCTGGGCAGGGCAATCCTCGGGTCTATAATGCTGTGGATCATTGCAGGGTCCAACGTATTCGCCAGGATAGCGTCATCTATTCCGGGTGAGGAAAGCTGGTTCAACTCTCTGGAAGGGTTCCTATCGTCCTACGGCCCACCATATGAACCTGCACTGTGGTTGCTCCCGTTCTCGCTGGCAATACTTTACTACGTGGCCAAATCGAGAGGTTAAAAATGATGAAAAAGGTTCTAAAGCTTTTAGATGAAGGGAGTGGCAATACAGATTCGCTAGCCCGAGACCTTGATGTCGGTCGCGGGACTATCGAGGCTGTTCTCGAAATGGCAACCAGGGAGGGATACGTAGAAAAAACTGAGATCTGCAATGGTTGTAGCAACTGTCCACTCGGTGATAAGTGCGGGCGAAATATTTCGGAAAGCAACAGCGTGGAAATCTATACTTTAACCCCGAAGGGCGGAGAACACATAGAAACTAGCTGGAGAAGTTAACCATGAATGAAAAAGACCTAAGCCAAAGTGATTTTGGATACTTAGAGGCAATATACGTACTGTCTGAGGAAGAGAAAGAAATTAGAATCTCCGATATCGCAAACCATCTAGGGGGCAAAGCGTCAAGCACCTCGGAGAAAATGGAAAGTCTCAAAAAGAAGGGATTCGTGAGGCACGATAAGCATGGAAAGGTTTCTCTCACAGAAGAGGGGAGAGAGGTGGGAGAAGAAATCGTTAACAGACAATTGGATCTCGAAAGACTCTTCAAGATCTTGGGCGTGGCCCAAGCTAAAGCCGAGGCAGACGCTTCCGAAATAAAACATAGGTTAAGCAAAGAAACGATAGAGACGCTTAGAAAATTCCTAAAATTCTCAGAAAACGAACAGGAACAGACAGAACTGAGAGAATTCCGTAATAATTCCAAGGGTAATTATGCTCGCTCCAAAGACGAGCAAGAATTGGTACCGATAGGTACAATTCATACACCGTTTGAAAAAGATAAAAGCGTTCCACATCAGACATATAAATCCGAGGCCAAGGGTGAGATTGAAGTTTTTGAGAAATACGAAGAGGGCTTAAAAGATGTCGAAGGCTTCTCACACATCATTCTTCTCTACGAGTTTGATAGACCAGTTAAAAAATCCACAAAGGAAAATTACCATTTAGAATCTTACGGACTAAAAGTGAAACCTTACTTAGATGAAAAACCCCACGGATTATTCGCCACGAGATCTCCCGATAGACCAAACCCAATCGGGATATCAGTTGTCAAATTACTGAATCATAAAGAGAATACTCTGAAAGTAAAGGGCGTGGACATGCTGGACAAAACACCATTACTAGATATCAAACCCTATGTGCCAAAGTTTGACCAAAGAAAAAACACAAGGATAGGATGGCTCAAAAACAAACTTTAATCAAGAAATCGAGATTTGAGATATATGAAGAATTTATTCGAGCTTATTAGTAATGTTGACCTTTTATACCCAGAATCTTATTATTACTAGTCTGAATTTAAACAAATATTTTGACTCTAAGGCATACTGGAGGTGATAAAAATGGCAAAGAATGGCAAACCCAAACAAGACGGGTCAGGAAAAGGAAAAAGAGCTAACAAAGGCCGAGGCGGTTGTAGTGATACGAAGGAAAAGGGGAAAGGAAGAAATCCAAAAAAGGATAGCTAGCAAACCGAAAAATACCTTTTTTTCATTTTTTACGCTATATCAGATTTAAAAAGGAAAATTCAGACCAGTTTCGAGAAGTCGTCGTAGACGTTTTTCCGATGTCCTATGAAAAGCACGATCGCCCTTTCTTCGTCTTGATCGGTCTCGTAAATGACCCTGTAGTCTCCGATGCGTAGCCGCCGGAATTCGGATCCCGAAAGCCTTTTCCCTTTTTTCGGGTCCGATTCGAGGTCCTTCAGCTTGTTCCTGATTCTATCCCTGAGGTTTTTGTCGACCTTTTCTAGGAATTTGTCCGCCTTTGGGTGCAGTAGGACATCGTAGCTCATGGAAGTTTACTCCAGGGGAACTAGCTTTTCGGGGTGTTCTTTGGCTTCCTCGCTCCTCTCCTTCAACATCTCGTAGAATTCGCGGGTCCTCTCCTTCTCTTCGTACTGCGCCAGGACGGTTCGGATGGCGTCGCTCCTGCTCTTGAACCTGCCTTCCTCTATCCACTTGTCGAGTGTTTCGACCATCTTGTCCGGGACCCTTACCTGTACTTGGGGCATGTTATCTGTAAACAATTATGTTTACACCTTCCTATAAACCTTCCTTCCGGATGGATATTGAGTGCTGAATTCTATCTCTAGTGAGGCTTACTGTTTTCCCGAGTCCAGAGCCTTCTCTATCTCCCTCGACGCTTCCTCCTTGGTTATCCCCTCTTCGTAGACTACCCCGAAGTCGTCCATGTACTTTTTCTGCTTCTCG
>JBKHIS010000005.1:0-32209 GCA_046538535.1 Hadesarchaea archaeon
ACTACCTGCGCTCTCGTCTGCAATGTCACAGGCGCCATAACAACTTCCTCCCATAAACAATATTTCTAAATTCATGCCCCGAATTCCCTCCGCTATATCACTAGCAAGAGGTCTCAACCCCTCAGGAAGCTGTATGGCTACTTTTTCAGCGCCAATATCGCGTAGAAAATCCTCTACACGTTCAAATTCCAGATCGTAAAATTCTATCATTTTAACCATAAAAAAATGAACAAGAAAATTAATAAAATTAAAAGGGAAGCGGATCTATTCGGAGTCCTCTAAGTCTTCCCTCGCATGAGAGAGAATAAGACCCCTTTCGGTCCTGCTTACCATTCTTCTAACGTCGTGCACCGCATCCGGGTTCGCTGAAACGCTCGATATACCGTACTTCACCAGCTTTTCGACTACATCAGGGTAACTACCGGCCTGACCACAAATGCTGGTTTCTACGCCTGATTCGTTGCACTTCTTTATTACCCTCTTAATCAAGCTCTGGACAGCGGGATGACGCTCGTCGTAAAGATCTGCGATTCTTTCGTTATCACGATCAACGGCCAACGTAAATTGAGTTAGGTCGTTAGTTCCAAAGCTGACGAAGTCTATTCCTTCCTTTATGAACTCCTCAATAATCAGCGCTGCAGCCGGTATCTCAACCATTATTCCTATCTGAAAGTCCTCATGTGGTTCCAAACCAACTTCTCTAGCAACACGCTTGAATCTCTTAAGCTCCTCAGGATGTTGCGACATCGGTAGCATTACTCCCAGATTGGAGTAGCCCTCATCAACAACCTTCTTCAAGGCCTTGAGCTCTGCCTTAAGAACTTCCTGTTCCTCAGGGTTATCAGGATCAACGAAACGCCTGACGCCACGCCAACCTATCATCGGGTTGGGCTCGTCGGGCTCGTCTTCCCCGCCTTCGAGATTTTTGAACTCAGCGGTCTTGAGGTCAAGGGTTCTGTACCAGACGGATTTCGGCGAAAAGGCTTCGGCTACTGTTCTCACACCGGCAGAAAACTGCTCGATCATCTTTTCCTCGCCGTCTTCCTCAAGAATTTTCTTAGGATGTTTTCCTATGTTCAACAACATGTGCTCCGCTCGAAGCAGTCCTACGCCGTCAGCTTGGGTATCCTCGGCCACATCTTCTGCTATATCCGGAAGACTAATGTTAACCTTTACGTCCGTTGCTGTAGGCGGTATGGACGAAACGGCCTGAGTCGGGGCTGCCGCAGCTTTCTCCTCTTCTTCTTCAACCTTCTCCAATCCTTTGTAAACGGATCCAGAAGAACCATCGACGGTTACTTCCATTTCATTTTTAAGAACCTCTGTCGCATTTCCTGTACCCACGACTGAGGGCGTACCAAGCTCTCTGGATACAATTGCCGCATGGCAAGTCGTACCACCCTCATCGGTCACGATAGCTGCTGCTCTTCGCATTGCCGGAACCCAGTCGGGCGCAGTCATCTCTGCCACTAAAATGTCGCCATCCTTTACCTTTCGGATATCATCTGCACTGGGAATGACCTTCACCTTACCGGATGCTCTGCCTGGACTTGCACCGAGCCCTCTAATTATGACTTCAGAAGGTTCCTCTTCTTCTGCTTTCTCTTCTTCCTCTTCATCACCGTAAAGCACTGTAATGGGCCTTGACTGAACTAGGTAAATTTCACCGTCCTCTACGGCCCACTCAGAATCTTGAGGTCGGCCGTAATGATCTTCCAGCTTTCTGCCCAGCTCGGCTAGTATTTTTGCTTCTTCCTCGTCGATTACTTGGGCCTCTCTCTTCTCTTGGGGAGTGGATTTGTCCATCGTTTTTCCTTTGTCAGGATCTCTAACTATCATTTCCTCCTTGCTACCAATAGTCGTCTGAAGTATTTCACCGGTCTCCTTATCCACCACATAAGTATCCGGGGTAACCGATCCGGAAACTACAGTTTCCCCGAGTCCCCAATTAGCTTCAATAACAAGCTGGCTTTTATCCCCGGTAGAAGGATGGGAAGTAAACATCACTCCGGCCTTTTCGGAGTTCACCATCTTTTGAACCGGAACTGAAATAAGGACGTCATCATGGGCATAATCGTTTTTCTCTCTGTAAAATATCGCTCTATCCGTGAAAAGGGATGCCCAACACTTCTGCACATAGTGGAGAAGGTCCTCATCACCACTGATGTGGAGGTAGGTTTCCTGCTGTCCGGCAAAAGATGCATCGGGCATGTCCTCAGCAGTTGCCGAGGAACGTACAGCTACTGAAACCTCCCCGCCGGAGCGCTCGGAAAGCTCTTTGTAAGCCTCGACGATATCATCTTTAATATCCTCAGGCATTTTGGCCTCCATAATCATGTTTCGAATCTTCTCTCCGGTTTCATGTAATTCATCGGAATCATCTACATCTACCTTCGCTAGGAGCTCATTAATCTCTTCAATGATGCCTTCCTCTTCTACAAATTTACCATACGCTTGAGCAGTTACTGCAAAACCGGGAGGCACAGGCAAACCGGCGCCTATCATTTCACCTAAGCTAGCTCCCTTTCCACCAGCGACCTCTACGTCGTCACTGGATAACTCTTCAAACCAAACTACGTTTTTCAAATTTAACACCTCCTTCTAGATTTATTTTTATCAGTTATTCTTGTGGATTGTTAGAATAGTCTTTAAAAAATTTTTCCCAGATTTTTAAAGAATAATATAATGCCTTTCGTTATATGAGGTCAAAATCAAAGCTAAAACAGCTAATAACGGTTTAAAGTGTTTTTTAGGTTAATTTAAAAATCAATATTTTTCTAAAATTAACTAAAAGAGCCAATTTAGAATATATTATTTTACAAGACTCAATCCCCATTCTCGGATGACTTATTCTCAAGAACAGACTCCACAAAAGATAGATAAACCGGATTCGGATTTCCAGGTCTTGACGTAAACTCAGGGTGAAATTGTACGCCCATCACCCACTGCGGCCCATCAAGCTCTATCGAATTCACAATTCTCCCATCATCGCTAGTAGAAGACATTATCAGACCATGTTCCTCCATTTCCTTAACATAATCTTTAATCAAGTGATACCTATGCCGGAATCGTTCCACAACAGTATCTTCACCATAAGCTTCTTGCAGGCGAGTACCGGGTTTAATATCTATCTTTTGTCCCCCTAATCGCATCGTTCCACCCTTCATCGAAATATCTTTTTGGTCTGGAAGGAGATCCACAACCGGTTCCGTCGTATTCGGATCTACTTCCGCGCTATTGGCCTCTTTAAGTCCGTTCTCTCTGCAAAAAGCTATAAAGAGAAGCTGAGCTCCGAAGCAGATCCCTAAAAATGGAATATCAGTAGAAATAACCTTTCTAGAAGCCCTAATCATCCCCTCAGCTCCTCTAGTTCCAAATCCAGGCGTTAAAACTACTCCATCATAGTCCTCCAACTTACTGAGACCCTTAGTGTCATTTTCAAACGGTTCCGTATCCACAAACTCTATCTTTAGGTCGGCCCCCAGCTTTGCAGCGGAATGCTTAAGTGCCTTATTTATACTTATGTAGCTGTCAAGAATCTGGGTATATTTCCCCGGCATAGCTATCCTTATTTCCTCATCAACATCTCTGAATTCCTGCACAGTACCCTCCCAGTCGGAAAGATCCGGACTTCTAGCTCTTAAACGGAGATTATCGCAAAGATAATCACCCAGCCCTTGCTTCTCAAACAGCAACGGGAGTTCGTAAAGGATGTCTATCCTCGGATCGGAGATAACAGCTTCTTTAGGAACGTTACTGTAGAGGCTTATCTTTTCCTTAGCTGAATCGGAGAGAGGTCTATCACTTCTGCCAACGATTGCATCAGGCTGTATCCCCGCAGACAATAATCTCTTGACGCTGTGTTGTGTGGGCTTAGTCTTCAACTGGCCGATCGTCTCCAGATATGGAACTAAGGTAACATGGATCAACGCAGTCTGATGATCTGGCTCCTCGAGCCTCAACTGTCTAATAGCCTCCATAAAAGGGCTTGCCTCAATGTCACCTACCGTACCTCCAATTTCGGATATGAGAATGTCCGGCGAATTTCTCTCCGCCACCGCCCTTATTCTCTCCTTTATCTCGTCCGTAATATGCGGAATAATCTGTACGGTCCTCCCAAGATAGCTCCCAGCCCGCTCCTGAAGGAGAACAGACAAATAGACCTGACCACTCGTTATATTATTCCTTGGATGCATGGTTTTGTCCAGGAATCTCTCGTAGGATCCAAAATCCTGATCGATCTCGGCAATTGTAAAAGAAGAATCCTCAGCAGGCTCGAACTCCCAAGCCTGATCCGTAACGAAGACCTCCCCGTGTTCAATGGGATTGAGAGTTCCAGGATCCACGTTCAAATAGGGATCAATCTTTATCATATCCACTTCGAGATCCCTAAATTGAAAGGACTTCCCAACAGAAGCGGCCACCGCCCCCTTTCCAATTCCAGAAAGTACGCCTCCAGTCACGAAGATGAACTTTGTCATACAGACATATAGAATTCATGATTACCTAAAAAATTTCCCATTATTTTAATCAATTATTAAAACTCGAAGACCTAGGAATAAGTAAATGTCGAACGAAAAGTTAAAGGCGGAAATAGGTGGAACGGAACTCAGAAATCCGACAATGCTAGCCGCAGGCGTAATGGGTTTGACGGGTTCCTCCCTAAGAAACGTCTGGAACCACGGCGCAGGGGCAGTTTTAACCAAAAGTTTTGGCCTTGAAAGCAGAAAAGGCTACGATGGACCAAATGTTGTTGAAACCCCCTGCGGTCTCCTCAATGCAATGGGACTACCGAATCCCGGGGTAGAAGAGGTTTTGAAGGAAGTAAAAAAGCTTAGTAAGGAGAGTGTAAAGGTAATCGGCAGCATATACGGTCACAAAAAGGAAGACTATCTCAAGCTGGCATCTAGACTCGAGGATAAAGTGACCGCCGTAGAACTAAATCTTTCCTGCCCACATGCCGAAGGTCTGTCAAACATCGGACACGACCCCCAACTCACAAAGAAAATCTCCGGGATTGGAAAGGAACTCGAAATACCGGTATGGGTCAAACTACCCGCCAAAACGGATATAAAAAAATTTATAGAAGTGGCAAAATCCGCAGAAAAAGGCGGAGCGGACGCAATAGTGATCACCAACACACTGCCAGGAATATCGATAGACGTGAAATCAAAAAAGCCAGTCCTGGGACACAAAACCGGGGGCCTATCCGGACAGGCAATTAAACCAGTGGGAATAAGATTAGTTTATGAGGCCTACAGAGAAGTTGACATCCCAATAATCGGCGTAGGTGGGATAACAACGGGCGAGGATATGCTGGAATATATTCTCTCAGGTGCTTCAGCAGTCGAAATTGGAACTGGAATCATGAAAAGGGATCTATCAATATTCGAAAAGATCTGCAATGAAGCGGAGGAAATACTGGAAAGCCATGAAATCAAGGAATTAATCGGCATGGCTCATGAGTCCTAAAGCTTCTTCCTTTTTCCGGATGGTCCACGCCTGTACTCGCCGAATTCGCTATCCCTTATATCTTCATAATTGAAAACAGGGCCCTCTTCACACACTCTATCCCCAGAGGGATCAATAGTACACTGCCCACAAATTCCAATGCCGCACTTCATATACCTGTTGAGACTTACCTGAACCGGCACGCCCCTTTCTCTCACGAACTCCGCTGACAACTTCATCATACGTTCAGGACCACAAATTAAACAGGAATCGTAATCCCAAGATAAGCTCGAATTCTCCAAGACATCCGTGGTAACCCCCTCGATCCCAGCCGACCCGTCTTCTGTGCTAACCATTAAATCCACATCCATATCTTTAACTCTCGAACGAAATAGTAAGTCTGAATCCGTCTTTGCAGAAATGAGAACCTCTATGTCCTTCTTCATATCAAATGCTCTTTGAATTGCATAGAAAAGTGGACCCATTCCACAACCGCCGCCAATCATAAGAAATTTTTCACCTAAAAGGCCAAAACCTCTGCCGTAAGGGCCTCTAATTCCAATCAGATCTCCAACTCCTAGAGAGTGAAGTTCCGAGGTAGCGTCTCCCACTTTTTCCACGGTAAGGCCTACGATATCTTCGTTCCGGACCTCCGAAACCGCTATCGGTATTTCATCCTCCCCAACCACCCACAACATCACAAACTGTCCAGGCTCTGACTCACTAGCTACTCTCGGAGATCTTACGTAAAAAGTTTTTATTTTGGGTGTTTCATCGACTACCCGGACGATAGGTAGAACCTCGGGCTTATGTTTCGGCCTCGATAAATCTTCCATGTCCTTTCCCTCCAATTACATTTCCATTCCTAAACATAATTTTCCCTCTTACCACCGTTAGAAAAGGTTTACCCTCGACTTTCATGCCCTGGAAAGGAGTAAATTTGCTCCTTCCATGAAGATCCTCGCCCCTAATCCTCCATTCTCGACGGTGATCAACGGCCACTAAATCCGCATCGGATCCAGGCATAATTGTGCCTTTTGGAATTCCATTTTCATTGTAAAGTCCAAAAATTCTGGCTGGCGCATAGCATAACAACTCTAACATCTTAAAGAGCGAAAGTCTACCGCGGCGAAAAAGGGTAAAGAGGAGGGGAAGCGACGTTTCTACCCCTACCACCCCTGGGGGCGCTTCTCTGAAGTTAAGTTTTTTCTCTTCATACGTGTGCGGAGCGTGATCAGTGGCAATTATATCAACCAAGCCATTCTCCAAACCTCTCAAAAGAGCTTTCCTGTCCCTAGCAGTTCTCAGTGGGGGATGCATTTTAGCGATTGGGCCCATATCCCTGAGATCAGACAAACCCAACAAAAGATGATGGGGAGTTACTTCACATGAAATTCTTCTCTTACCCTTTACTTTTCCGATAAAGGCCAGAGCTTCCTTTGTCGATAAATGGCAAAAGTGTAGTCTCAAATCAGAAGTCAAGTTCAAAGATTTCTCAATTTCTGAAACTTCCGCAGATCTAGGTCTCGATTCAATAAAGGCCTCTGCGTCAGTTCCGCTCATTTCCGACACTACAGAGGGGTCCTCAGGATGAATTGATATAAGAACATCTGTACCATCGTAGTTCTTAATCTCCGTATAGTCGGTTATTTCGGGATAAAGCTTTAGAGAGACAGCACCAGCTTCCATTAACTCCTTTCCCATCTCCAGGCTTTCCGGAAACATGGCATGGAGCCCGAAATCCACCAAGGACTTACGCTCGCCTATTTTCTTCTTTTCGCTGAACCTCTCCAAAGTATCAGTCGGGGGAAGAGTATTAGGCATGTCACAAATAGTAGTTACGCCGCCAGCAACCGCCGCCTTAGAGCCCGTATTAAAATCCTCCTTTTCGTTTTGGCCCGGATCCCGAAAATGAACATGCGAGTCCACCGCTCCTGGCATTAAAATAGCTCCGCCTAGATCCTCCGTTTTATTCGCCTTGGGGAGAAGCCCCCGTTTTGCCACGGACACGATCTTGCCATCGCCAATCGATATCCCGGCCTCAATTAGTCGGCCACCAATTGGAATTCTGGCATTTATCAGATTCAGATCTTCCATCAGTTCAATTCCTCATTTAATTAACGGAAATATTAAAATTAAAAGATAATCAAGTAGGAATCGGGAAAACTTGACTTTAAGCAGCAAGAACATAATATCATTTAAAGAATTAAGCAACGATGACGTGGAAAAAATTTTTTCTCATGCCGAGGAGTTTGAGTCGATCGCCAATGGAGAAGAAACCTCCGACATTTTGAACGGAAAGATTCTAGGAACGCTATTTTTTGAACCAAGCACCAGAACAAAATTAAGCTTCAAATCTGCAATGCAAAGATTGGGTGGCGGGGTAATAGGGTTTTCGAGACCTGAAGTCAGCTCCGTAGCGAAGGGTGAATCACTCTCAGACACAGTAAAAGTCGTGGAAAAATACTGTGATGCCATCGTGATAAGGCATCCACAAATGGGATCAGCAAAGCTAGCTGCAGAAGCGGCGGAGGTACCCATAATAAATGCTGGGGACGGTTCAGGACATCACCCCACTCAAACCCTATTGGATCTCTACAGCATAAAGAAAAATTTCGGCAAAATCGAGAACCTAAACATCGGATTGCTCGGAGATCTGAAATACGGTAGAACCGTTCATTCGCTGGTTTACGCCGCATCCAGATTTAACAATAATCTCTTTCTTATATCACCATCTGGCCTAGAATTACCGAGGGAAATACGTGAAGATCTAGACAAAAAAGGAAGAAAAGTCGAAGAAACAACAAATCTAGAAGGAATACTCCCAGAACTTGACGTCCTCTATGTTACAAGAATACAAAAAGAAAGATTCTCCGACCTTTCAGAATATCAGAAAGTAAAAGACTCTTATACGGTAGATCTTAAACTCTTGGAATCCGCCAAGGATATCCTAAAAGTTCTGCACCCACTTCCGAGAATAGATGAAATATCGCCCGAGGTAGATTCATCTAAATATGCTAAGTATTTTGATCAAGCATTTAACGGAGTATTAGTCAGAATGGCTTTATTAAATCTCCTAATGTGATTAAAATGACCACCGAAAAGCTAAGAGTTAGAAAAATAGATAAAGGGACTGTAATAGATCATATAAATTCGGGTAGAGCTCTAACAGTCCTAAAAATTCTAGGGGTGACGGAGAGAACCGATCAGCCAGTCTCGGTCCTGATGAATGTACCCAGTAGCAAATTTGGAAAGAAAGACATTGTTAAGATTGAAGACAGGAAGGTTGAGAAAGAGGAGATAAACAAAATCGCCCTAACTGCTCCCGAAGCAACCATAAACGTGATCGAAAACTACGAAGTAGTCGAAAAAAAGGAAGTGGAATTTCCAGAAAGAATAGAAGGAGTTGTTGACTGTTCAAATCCTGAATGTATAACAAATACCTCCGAACCAGTAAACTCAAAATTTAAAGTCGTAGATGAATCCCCAGTAAGGTTAAGATGCGATTACTGTGACCGAATAACTGAAGAAAGCGAAATAATAGACCAATTCAGAGAATAAAAGATTTAGGTGCCCACAACCAGGAGGAAATTAATTGAGTAAGAGAATTTTGGAAGAAAAAGAGAAGGAGATCGCCTCCGAACTCAAGAATATAGACGCCATTAAATTTGGAGAATTCGAGCTCACATCAGGTAAATCCAGTCCTTACTACCTGGATTTAAGGACAATTCCATCACATCCCCCCCTTTTTGACTTATTGACCGAGGAATGTGCCAAAATAATCGATAGCAAGATTGGAGACGAAGGAACTATAGCAGGGGTTCCAACAGCAGGACTTCCATTTGCATCGGTTATAAGCTACAAACTAAAAATGCCACTTGTATACGTCAGAGAAGAAAAGAAAAGACACGGAACTAAAAGCGCTATAGAAGGAGATGTGAAGGGGGAGGTAATACTTATAGATGATTTAACCACTACCGGAGGTAGCATTTCAAGCGCTGCGAAAACGCTGAGAAACGCCGGCGCTAACGTAGAAAACGCCCTAGTTATGGTTGAAAGGGAAGAGGGTGCAGAGAAAAATCTAAAGAATATCGGCATAAACCTTCATTTCTTAACAAAGGTATCAGATATAATCAAATATTTGAGAGAGACCTCAAAAATTAGCGATAAAGAATACAGATTAGTGAATGATTATTTAGAGTCAAACAAATAATATATTAACTCTCCAAGCAGATGCGGAATATCTACGCGTACATCAAATTCATTGTGAACTACCCGCTAACAACTTTTAGGATGTAAGAAATTCCACTAAGGACGAAAGCCCCTGCTATCCAATATTCTATGAAACTTGGATATTTCAAGACTAGGACACCCGCTAAGATCAGAATAATACCTGTAAAAGCCGTAGTTACTTGGCTTTTTTCGGGCAAATCCATCCACCTATTATTGTTAACACTAATAGAATTAAAAGATCCTTCGTCAAGATTTTTCCAAAAGAATTTTCTCAAGCCAGACCCATGATATCCCAAAAGTTCCTGAAAATAAGAATATTCCTAAGCCAATAATCCAATACAAATCGGAACTCACAAATAATCCTTTAAGGTAAATTAAAAGTTCATTTTCACGCTCCCAACAGAGAAAGGATTTAATACTCTTAGAATTATATTAAAACCTTTTTCAAATTCACAAGCCGAAATAAAAATCATTCATGAAAAAACTTCCAAAAAATAAAAAAACAGGTGAGAAAGCCACTATCTAACGATGTCTCAGTACTTATCGAGGATCCTAAATCGTCAACCATCCGCCGTCTACAAATATAGTCTCTCCAACAACGAAATCTGCGTCATCTGAGGCCAGATACACCGCAGCGGAAGCTATGTCCTCGGGTTTTCCAATTCTCCCTCTAGGAGTCATTGATAGAAGCTGACTCTTGACATCTTCATCCTTGAGCAAGTCACGGGTCATATCAGTTTCAATAACCCCTGGACCTATGGCATTTACGTTAATTCCTTTAGGAGCCAATTCTTGACCCAATTCCTTGGTCAATGATATCATGCCACCCTTTGAAGAACAGTAAGCAGAGGAGTTCTGATAACCCGTTGCCCCGGCAATCGAAGCGATATTTATTATCTTTCCCTCAATATCGTTATCCAACATCTTCTCAGTTACTTTTTTCGTTAACAGGAATGTGCCCTTCAGATTAACGTCCAGAACTCTGTCCCATTCCTCTTCTTGTGTATCATGGATCGGCTTCTGCACGTACACACCGGCATTATTTACCAGTATATCTATTCCATCAAACTCCTTCATGGTTTTCTCCACTAATTTATCTACGGAACTCGCATCAGAAACGTCAGTTTTCACGGCTAACGCCTCTTGGCCTATCTCCTTCACTTCATCTCTCACGGTTTCGGCACCAGCGATGTCCAAGTCCGCTATTACAACGTCAGCGCCTTCTTTGGCAAATCTCAACGCTATCCCTTTACCAATCCCGGATCCTCCCCCAGTAACTATTGCTGTTTTGTCTTCCAACTTCATGATTTCAACCTTTTAATTACAATATAGTGGGTAAACGTTATAAAAATAACGGAGTACAAGTAGATGGTGATGATGGAAAAAACACAAAACCACAAGCTTCCGTTCTCAGAAACCAAAAACACAATTATGAACAATCTGTTGGAGGAAAACATGTCGGCAATAGAGCTAGAAAAGAAACTGGGAATAAACGAGAGCGCAATAAGAAGGCATCTGGATTCATTGGAGCAGGACGGATACGTGGAGCATTACTTTAAAAAGGCCAAAAGGGGCCGGCCAAAGAAGCTTTACAAGGTCTCCGAAGGAGGTCGAAGTCTGTTCCCTGACAAAAACGATCTACTATTATCCTATCTCACCGACACCATCAAGGAAAATTACGGCAAGAATGAACTCGAAAAAATACTCAACAAAACCGCCGAAAAGTTCGCAGAGATGTTATCTAGCGAGGAAGAAGAACCCGAAACCAAAATCGAGGAATTCCTTAAATCATTGAACCGCTTCGGATTCTACGCAACGATCGAAGAAAGAGATAGCGAATTAATAATTAAATACAAAAATTGTGTTTTTGGAGAATTAGGCCCACAAAACGACGACTATCTTTGCAATATGCATAAGGAAATCGTTTCAAAGGCCCTTCCAGAAGCAGAGGTCGAGATTGGAAGGGACGAAAACGGTAACAAGCTCTGTCAGCACAGAATTAAGATTTCAAATACCGATTAATGAGTCCTTAATCCTTTAAATCTCGTGAAGTTTACATTTTAAAATTATCTTTTACTTACAATAAAGTGAGTAAAGTTTATAAGATCTCCTTTACATATTGAAGGGAAACAATGTCAGGAGAAAAAACTATAGAAGTTATGGGGGAGACGTGTCCCGTTCCACTCGTTGAAACAAGAAAAGCAATTCGAAATATGAAGGATGGTGAAGTCATCGAAGTTGTAGGCAACCATGCTCCGTCTAAAAAGGAGATACCAATGGCCGTCGAAGAGATGGGGCTAGAGCTCTTGGAGGTTAAGGAAGAAGGAGAAAGGTGGAAAATAAGGATAAAAAAAAGCGAACAGGAGGAGAAGTAAATTGGCGGACAAGGCAACTCTTATAGTACATAGCGGAGATCTGGATAAGATTTACAGCGCATTTATAATCGGGAACGGAGCGTTGTCCATGGGTATGGACGTTTCAATGTACTTTACTTTCTGGGGCCTGGAAAGATTGAAGAAAGGAGGACTCAAAGAAGGCGGTCTATCCAGAAAAAACTTCATGGGGCTGGGAAAATGGATGATAGAAAGAAAGATGGAGGAAGCAAACGTTCAGCCACTCGAAGACATGATGGAGGACTTCGTGGAATTAGGCGGTAGAATCCTTGCCTGCGACATGACAATGGAAATAATGGGTGTGGAGAAAGAGGATCTCCGAGACGACGTCATATCCGAATACTGTGCCGTCGGTACCTATATCAAGGAAGCAAAGGAATCCAAAATAACTCTCTTCATCTAGGTGGTGCAAATGGAAAAGAATTTGATATATATGGATAATTCAGCCAGCACTAAAGTGGATGATAGGGTAGTTGAGGTCATGGAAGAGTACATGACCAAAAAATATGCCGTAGCCACATCCGAGTTTGCATACTCCTTGGGAATTAAATCTGGTGAGGCTTTGAAGAAAGCTAGAAGCGAAATATCCAAAGAGTTAGGAGCTTCCCCAGAAGAATTTATCTTCACTTCAGGTGCAACGGAGTCAAGCAACCTCGCACTAAAGGGAGCGGCACGAGCACAAAGGAATGAGGGAAAACACCTAATTATCTCAAAAATTGAGGACTTCCCCGTTTTGAACAGCGCAAAGTCACTCGAGAAAAACGAGGGATTCGATGTAACCTATCTAGAAGTTGATAGAGAAGGCTTTGTGGATATAGAACAGCTAAAGGATGAAATCAGAACGGACACAACATTGATATCTATCCAGCACGCAAATCAGGAAATAGGAACCATACAAGACATAAAAGCAGTGTCCGATATCGCTAGCGACTATGACGCAGTATTACACACGGACGCAACCCATACTTTTACAAGAATACCCCTCGACGTAGATGATTTAGGATTGGATATGGCAACAGTCTCAGCACACACCATTCACGGACCCAAAGGAATAGGTGGCCTATTTGTAAGAAGTGGAACGCCAATTCAAAAAATGATGGACGGAGGATTCCAAGAAGATAGCCTAAGAGCCGGGGTAGAAAACATCCCTGGTGCCGTCGGATTCTCTAAGGCTGTAAATCTCGTGAGTAAAAAAGAAAACGATAGGCTAAGAAAAATCAGGGACAGAATCATCGATAAGATACTCTCAAACATAACAGACGTAACTCTCAATGGATCTAGAGAAAACAGGACCCCTCACAATGCAAACATAACATTTCACGGCGTAGAGGGAGAATCAATCACTCTTCATCTTGATATGAACGGATTCGCGGTGAGCACTGGATCCGCGTGTTTCAGTAGGTCCTTGGAAGCCAGCCACGTAATTATGGGGATTGGAGGAGACCACGAAAGAGCTCACGGTTCGGTTAGATTTTCGCTAGGACGGTTCAACGATATGGAGGAGGTAGAATCGCTAGTCAATACTCTATCCGAAATAATCGAAAAACTCAGAAATATCAGCCCCCTTAAAAAGGGAGGAGGAATGAATTGAAAATGAATATGGACTCACCATATAGCGATAAGGTAATCGAACTCTTCAAGAACCCAAAGAATGTGGGAGAAATGAAAAACCCGGATGGAAAAGCAAAGGAAGGTAGCCCCGCCTGCGGGGATATGGTCTCACTATTTTTAAAAGTAGATGAGGAGTCCCACGTAATCGAGGACATAAAATTCAAATCATACGGATGTGCCTCGAACATAGCGACGGGTTCCATAATAACGGAAATGGCTAAAGGGAAAACAATAGACGAAGCAAAGGAGATCACTTGGAAGAATGCAGCCGACGAGCTAGGAGGTCTACCGGATGTAAAAACTCATTGTTCAGTATTGGCCGTAGATGCGCTCAAAGAAGCAATAAGGGACTACGAGGAAAAACACGGACTTGGGGAAGCTCTTGAACCAACAACTGAGGAGGTCCTCAAGAAAAGACTCAAACACGTGATGAACCCACTTACTGGAATAGACATTGTTCAGTCAAATCTAATAAAAGAAGTAGGTATTGAGGAGGGCATCGTAACCGTAAAGGTAGATTTAGCAGAGGATCATCAGTTCGCCTCAGCCGTTAAAGAGGATATAAAGGAAAAGCTGGGATCCCGCCCTGACGTAGACAAAATCGAGATACTTTTTGAAGGAGAGTAGAAATCTCACACTAAAGTTCCGGAGAAAACCTGCCACGCCAGAGCAGATTTCGCAACCAAGCTCAAAACGATGTACATCTTTTCCCCGAAAAGATAATTTTTCCAAGGACCGATCCGCTTGTACTGAAGAAGCTGATTCAAAGCAAATATATTGAAAAATATACCGATTGAAATGAATATACCTATTACGAATCCCGGAACCTCAATTCCTGACTTCATCACGGCTGAAACCAAGCGAATGGCGATTGCTATCCAGGGGGCAGCACCAGCAACACAGCCAAAGGCAAACGGAAACCATTTTGTTTCCTCGGTTCTCTGATTGTAAAGCTCCATCATCCATCCGAAAAATATCATCGAAGCGTTCAAAATGAAAATAAGTATCAAAACGCCAAGATCGGAAAAACCGACAAGCATGGATATAATCACAATCATAATCGAGCTGCTGAAGGAATACTCCACCCATCTAAGGTGATTGACTTTCTCCTTCAAATTCCTCACATACCATTCATAAAGAACGGTCGAAAGCAAAAAATGTGCAATGGCGGAGATAAACAGGAACAGTGCTACCAAAGGACCAATTCTTAGATCAATCAACGCCTCGGATCCAACCTCCTCAGTTCCAGGAGGCCCAATAGGAAACGTATTCGTCACCGGAAGAGAGAAATCGTTGCTGAGATATAACATTAAAATCGACTGAAATAGATGCAGCACCCCCATTAAAAAATTGAATTTCCTCAAAAATCCAAATTTATTTCCAAAATTTTCAGTCATTTTCCAAAAATTATACTGTTCTTTCCTCAAATAAAATTACTTGTAAATAGGCAAGAAAGGACTAATGTTGCAAGAATACTAATCCTCAGAATTAAATCCTACTTCTTCAGTTCCAAAAATTGTGTTTATGTCAGCATTTTCAACAATAAGATCCTTTATTATTTTTACCGCTTCTTCTCCTTGAGATCTTTCGCTTCTTAGAGCTTCTTCAGCCGCCTCTACAGTCGTGAGTGTATCCGACTGCACAAGAAGTATCGGCACTCCTTTTTCCTCAGCCTTACCTATAATCGCCTTCGGTGGTTTCAGACCACCCGTTAATATCAGACATTTAACCCCTGAGGATTCGAGTGCAGCCCGTTGTACACCAGGTCGGTCACCGCCCGTAACGAACCCCGCACACTTTGTCCTCCTAAGATAACGAAGCGCGCTCTCACCAGTCATAGCACCTACGAGGAACCTCTCTATCAATCCCTCTTCAGAAACCCCTGTGAGAGCTCTCGCCCCTAAATTCTCCCTTAACTCCTCCACAGTAATTCCAGCTAGCCTTTTCCTTCTGGGGAGAGTGCCAAGCACCGGTATACCTCTGGCCTCCAGGAAGGGAGAAATGACTGTCTCAAGCTTTTCAGAGTTTAAATCGGAAACGGAATTGAAAATAACACCCAACAAACGATCTCCTAATCTCCCCGCCGCAGAAAGAATCCCATCCAAATCATTCAGATTTTTGTAGTTGGTCACAAGAACAGCTTTGGCCCCAAAAATATCAGTTAAATCGGGGCCTGACAAGTCTATTATACCGCCGGTATCAATATTGCTTCCACCCTCTACTATCATTAGATCCTTACCTTCAGATCTCCTCTCAAAATTATCCACGACCTCCTTTCGCAGAGTCTCGGGATCAACCAGACCTTTTACCACTTGATCAATAAAGGGCTGAGAGTAAATTATAGAGGTGAGCTCCTGAGGCTCAGCTTCAAGATCAAGAATCCTTTTGGCCAAAACGGAATCCTCCTCTACCGGCTTGCCCAATCTGCTTCTTAAGCGGGTTCCAACGGGCTTCATATAGCCTACATCAAGACCCCTCTCCTGACCTAGGGATGCAATTGCAATTGCGATTGCAGTTTTGCCCACCTTATCTTGCGTAGAAATTACCGAAAGAATCCTGGTCATTTTATCCTTCCCGCCTATATATCAATATTTAACTCCCCTTTTAGCTTTCATACCCAAGTTCCTCCTCATCAACCGTAAGTCTGAGATCCACAGCCTGTACCCCCTCGGGCGAAACCAAGAGAGGATTTATATCAAGTTCTAATATTGCAGGAATGTCAGTAACAAGCTGAGAAATTCTTTGAATACTTTCCTTCAGGGCCTCCATATCAATGGGGTCTTGACCTCTGATCCCAGTAAATATGGGGGCCGATTTTAATTCATCAACCATTTCCTCAGCTTCATCCCCATTTATCGGCGCGACTCTAAAGGACGTGTCCTCAAGTATTTCGACAAAAATTCCTCCGAGACCAAACATCAAAAGAGGGCCAAATTGTGGATCCTTGTTCATACCTAAAATGGTCTCGATACCCGAATCAAGATCCACCATTTCCTGAATCTGCACCCCCAGCAAAGTCGCATCGGATTGATAGTTTCTGGCTCTGACCACAAGGTCCTCATACGCATCTCCAACTTCCTCAGGTTTTACACCGACCTTAACCCCCCCTATATCGGACTTATGCAATATGTCAGGGCTAACGATCTTCATCACTACCTCGTCTCCGATTCTATCAGCAGCCTGCCGAGCCTCTTCAGGGCTTTCAACTATCTCGCTTTCCGGAATGGGTATGCCATAAGCATCAAGCAGCCCCATTGCCTCCACACCTAGTCTATTGTCATTCCTATCCCTAATCATTGCAAGAACTTCCCTTGCCTTCGATTCATCAACCTCAAACTCCTTCGGGCTTTTATATTCCCTCTGCCTGATCTCCCCATAACGATTCAAAGCTTCAAGGCTAGATACGGCCCTGTCGGGTCCATCATAATTTGGAATCCCTCTCTTTCTTAACTCCCTTTCGACCTTTCTAACTCGGCTACCCCCCATAAGACAGGAAACCAAGGGTTTCGAACTCTCACTTTGGACTTCAATCATCTCTTCAGCGAGTTCCTCGTACTTCACCATCGCTGATGGATAAGATATTAGAATCACCGACCCTATATCCGGATCCTCCATTACAATTTCGATAGTTTTTCTAAATCTCTCTATATCAGCGTCCCCAAGTACATCTATGGGATTGTAGATATTGGCCTCTTCGGGGAGGAACTCGCTCAGTTTCTCAATAGTTTCATCGCCAAATGAAGCCAAGTTAAGGTCAGAAGCACCTAAAGCGTCCGTGGCGAGCACACCAGGGCCTCCAGCATTTGTAATGATTGCAACGCTTTCGGTCTCGGGAACCGGCTGGCCTTCGAGTATCTCGGCGAAATCGAAAAGTTCCTGCAAACT
This sequence comes from Hadesarchaea archaeon, assembly GCA_046538535.1. GTDB lineage: Archaea > Hadarchaeota > Hadarchaeia > Hadarchaeales > JAGGTB01 > CAYLJV01. The sequence goes on from JBKHIS010000005.1 coordinate 17,574, forward strand.
ATCCACTCTCAAAACGCCTGCCTGCTTCAAGGCGGCCTCATAGGCCTCCTCACTTCCAGCCAAAGTACCGGTGTGAGAGGATACTGCCCTCGCACCCGACTCAGTGCTGCCCGATTTAATCAAAACAATTGGAGTCGACCTTGAAACTTCCCTAGCAACTGATATAAAGTTTCCACCGTCCTCTATTCCCTCCAAGTATCCTATGATCACATCCGTATTTTCATCATCATTCCAAGCCCTCAAAAAGTCAGTTTCGTCCAGAACGGCCTTATTCCCCAAGGAAACTACATTATGGAATCCGACACCGTGATCCTCCGCCCAATCCAAGACGGCTGTAACAAGCGCTCCCGACTGACTCATGAAAGAAATCGATCCAGGGAGTGGCTTCTCCGGACCGAAAGTGGCCTTTAGATTGTAGGAAGTATTGATTATACCCAAGCTATTTGGCCCAACAACCCTCAATCCATATTTTTCGGCAATTTCCTGAAGTTCCTTCTCTCTTTTCACTCCCTCACTACCCGCTTCCCCAAAACCAGCAGTAATAACAACCACATTTCTAATTTCTTCCTCTCCTACCTGACTCAACACTTCATTAACTATCGACGGTGGGACAGCAATCACAGCCAGATCGATGTTCCCAGAAAAAGATGCAACGTCATGATAGGATTTCAAGCCAAGGATCTCGTCCCGATTTGGATTAACGGGTACTATCTTGCCTTCAAAATCACCTATCAAGTTCTCAGTTATTTTTCTACCAACGGAACCCTCTCTATCCGTAGCACCAATAACGGCTACGCAGTCAGGATAAAAGAGACCACGAAGATCAATTTCATGGGCTGACTTTGCCGACATATATTCTCCCTTACGAATCTAGATAATAGTTATGAATACACCGTTATTGTAAATAATCCATCGTTTAATCCAATTTAAAAAAATCCCTTTTGAGACTCAGCAAGTATTAAGATACGTTCAGAAAAGCCTCTACCGAAAAGATAAAAGGTTTTGAAAATGGTTTTAAAAACATCAAAGTCTATTCTTGGAATCCACCAGATCCATTAATATTTCCTTCGCTTCCTTACCATCTTCCGGTTCCGTCACTCCATCATACAGGTCCCAGATCTCCCGATGTTCAATCTTTCCGCCCGGTTCCACCGATTCTAACGTACCGAGCGTTTCAAGCTCCAACATGAATTCATCCGTGTAAGCTTCGACGTTGCATCCATTATCTGGATAAACTCCTTGTTCATCGAACTCGAAGCGCTTGACGAAGAGATGATCATTATTAAAATATGCAGCCCATTCATCACTCACTTTGGATCCTAATTTGGTGGGCATCTCGGCTTCCTCCCTTTGGTGAAGAAATATAAATTCATTTTCCAGCCGAATACGTTCGTCGCCTATGCGCGAGTATGGCCAAAAACTAAGGAGTCTATCAGGTAGGAGGTTATCCGGATCACTCCTAGAAACAGGAATTATTGCCTTCCCTCCAGACGACAAAACCGTAATCGCCCAGGGGGCCAACTCGATTTCCCAAAGGCCCCTATTAATCAAAATATGGTTTACCTCAACCTCAGGAGAAGAAGGATCCATCCTCACCTCGATCTCCTTTTTTATATGCGATTTTTCTTCAATGGAAGGTAAGAATCTCGCCCCATTTTCGATTCTCTCATATTCTACCGGTCGATTATCGGGTATGTATGTTCTTTCTTCATCCTCCGGTGCATGCCAAAGGCGATGCCCACCGTACAACTTCCAATCATCCCCACCAGTCGAACCGGCCTCATCATGGTTTACTGCAAACTCATTTCGATTTTGATCCGAGAAACCAAAGAATATGATTCTGGGCCCAACTTCGAGCGTCGTTACGAGGTCTACAACGCCATTGGAAATCCAAAGACATTTATCCCAACCGAAAAACGAGGTCTCCTTCATCCGAACCATGTCTACCAACCCTAATTATATCTCCATGAAATAAATAACTAAAACGTATCCAACGGTTCCAGATTTTACCAATACCGTACATAAGGGAGCATTCGGAAAAAGCCTACCAATTCCTCTTTGCCCTGAAGTGTCTTCTCAACAAAATCATGACAATGCTCACGCCAAAAACCAGTGCTATGAGAACCAGCGCGGTAGCTGCGGCGTATTTCGAAGCGAAATCGCTTGTATGCTGAGTAGCAAGAATGTAGATGTGGTAGGGGAGAGCCATAAACTGACTAAGCGGGGAATCAGGAAGGCCACCCATGTAAAAAACCCCCCCAACGAGTATCAGTGGAGCGGTTTCGCCAAGCGCTCTCGCCAGTCCAACGATAGATCCGGTTATCATTCCTGGAATGGCATGTGGGAGAACTACTTTTCTAATGGTCTCCCACCTCGAGGCTCCCAAAGCAAACGAGGCCTTCCGGAAGGAATCGGGAATGTTCTTAAGAGCCTCCTCGCTTGCGGTAATGGTCCAAGGAAGAGTCATCGCAGAAAGCGTGAGACAGGCCGCCAAGAGTGATTTTCCAAATGCAAAAAACTGTACAAAAGCAGCGAATCCAAACAATCCATATACGATCGATGGGACTCCTGCAAGATTTCTTATTGAAACCCTCACAGCTCGAACCAGCTTTCCGCCTTTTGTATATTCGTTTAGATAGATAGCACAAAACATTCCAGTTGGGATGGAGAAAGCTGCGATTCCGCCAGCCAGATAAAGAGTTCCAACGATCGCGGGCTTTATACCGCCCCTCTCAATCTCCTGATGGCTCCACATCTCCGTAAGGAAGCCTAGGTCTATGGTGCTAATGCCTTCAAAGACAAGATAAGCTATAACCAGAACCAGAATTGAGACACTCACTCCTCCCGCCAATTTAATGAGCCCAAAATAGATATTTTGCTTCTTCTTCCTCGAAATCAACCCTGAACCCCCCTATGAATTATCCAGTCAGCAACGGTATTGATTCCAAACGTAATTAAAAACAATAAAACGCCTATTGCGAACAATCCCTTGTAATGAACGCTTCCCTGTACAATCTCCTCCGCTTCAATCGCTATATTCGCAGTCATTGGTCTGACAGCATCAAATAAATTGGTTGGAAATCCTTTCACATTTCCAGCAACCATCGAAACAACCATAGTCTCGCCGACAATTCTGCCAAATCCCAACATAACGGAGGCTATGATCCCGGACTTTGCGGCCGGAATCGAGACGTTTTGTATAGTCTCGAGCTTCGTTGCCCCTAAAGCGTAGCTGGCTTTTTTATAACTCTCAGGAACACCCGAAATTGCATCCTCCGATATGCTTATGATAGTAGGTAGGGCAAGAAATCCAACCAATATTGAGGCCGTAAACGCATTCAAGCCATTCGGTAGGCCAAATACCTGCGCCAAAAAGGGCGCAAAAACAAGAAGGCCGAAAAGCCCAAGAACTACCGATGGAATTGCAGCGATCATTTCAAAAACCGGCTTTAGAACGTTTCTAGTCTTGCTATCCGCCAATTCGGAGAGATAGATAGCTGTGGCTATTCCAAGAGGTACTGAAAACCCCAGCGCGCCTATTGCAATAAAAAGGGTTCCGAGAATAAGATTAATTACTCCCCACTCCGGTTCCCCAAAAGCCATTGGGTTCCATTCGAGGCTAAGGAAAAAATCAGCAAGGCTAACCTCCGGGGTTAAAAAGAACTCTATTCCCGTTATTCCTATGAAGATAAAGATCGCTAGTAGAATCAAAACTATAGAAACCGCATTAAGCCCCAGAAACCCTTCTATTAATCTTTCCTTTAGGTCCTTCACAGAATCACCAATCTAGTTCTTCCCAAGTTTCCACTTCCCCCTGAAATACTCTAGAAACCTGTTCCACCGTCAGGGAATTTATCGGGTTCTCCTCATTAACAATTATACACAAGCCATCCCTCCCCAATATAAAGCCAGTTGGATTGATGTCGTTTCTTCTAGCCTCCTCTATCTCCGCCGGGTCGATTTCCCTTGAGGAATTCGCCACATCCGCCCTTCCCTCGATGAGTGAGGTAATACCCGTCCCAGAACCGCCGCCCTCCACCGTAATATTTACATCTGAATCTTGATTCTTGTAGGCTTCTGCAAAATTGGAAGTTAACTGGAGGATCGTATCTGAACCCTTGATGATTAAATCATTGCCAACATCTGAATCGGAAGATTCTCCATTATCAAAAAGATTTTCATTATGACTGCTATCCTGGGGGGTCATCGGATAAAACCCCGTTTCAATGAGAATATCTCCCCCCCGCTCGCTCAATTCAAAGGATAAAAAATCTTCAACGAGGCTCTGTTTCGAAGGTACTCCATTGGTATATTGGTACAAAGGCCTCGCTATAGGGTATTCGCCGGTCTTCACATTTTGTGGATCCAAGGGCGTCACGGGATCCGAATTTTCATCCGGGGATATATTCAAAATCTTAATCCCATCAACTGGTTCATCTTCTTCGTTGAGCACATATCCCACTCCTACGTAGCCTATCGCGGTCTTGTCGTTTGCCACTGCCTGAACTATGGCTTCGTTTCCTATCATATTGTACATATCGCCGGAGTATCCGCCCTGCAACACGTTATTTCTAAAATACAAGTAGGTTCCAGAGGAACTTCTTCTTCCATAGAGGGTAATTTCGGATTCTTCCTTGACCACAATGGAGCCAGCTAGCACCAGTAGTAGAATAAGACCAGGCAGTGCAACCTTCCAGTTCAAACTTTAATCCTCCATGTAGACAGGGGACTGGCTCTTCGTGCTCGATTATTAGCGTGAAAGTATATATCTTATCCCAATACCGTATATATGAATATTTAGAAAAGTCTCCATCCACTCCCATTTAATGCCTTATATCCAAAAAGTTACAGATCGTTACTCTCTTTTTTTACTTTATCTCCTTCCATTCGCGATAAATCCCACCTGACTAAACCATTTTTGGTCTCACCGATTTCATCCCTTACTCCCTGAGACATTTCAGTAGTTAAAAGGAATCAATAATATTTCAATCAATAAAATTTACTTATCGTGGACATTGCCGGATAATCTGATTGAAAAACGTCAAATGGAGCCCCGGGCGGGGTTCGAACCCGCGACCTATCGCTTTCCCGACGAGTTACGAGGCGATCGCTCTGGCCAGCTGAGCTACCGGGGCTCTAAAACCATTTTGTGGGAATACAACTTAAAATATAGGAATGAACTGAAAATGGCAGCAGAGAAATTATCAAACTTATAGTCAAGATCGAAAAAATAAAGGTAGGATCAATGACATGAAAAAAAATAAGGACGAGAGACCGACCAAGAGCAAATACTATTTGGGGATAGCAAAAGCAGTTTGTAAAAGATCCCCCTGCATCCGAAGACAATACGGAGCCATAATTGTGAAGGACGACGCCATAGTGTCCACTGGATACAACGGACCTCCAAGAGGGGTAATAAACTGTAACGAAGTGGGATGTCTGAAAGAGGAAAGGGACCTTCCGCATTACGGAAGCTATGACTACTGTATTGCAGTTCACGCCGAGGAGAACTCAGTTATAAACGCCGCTAGACACGGCGCAAGAGTCCTTAACGGAACGCTTTACCTATACGGACGGGAATACGACACCGGAAACACCGTGAAGGGAAAACCTTGCAATAGATGCAAAAGAACTATCATAAACGCCGGGATAAAAAAGGTGATAACGGAGGAGACGGATGGAAGTGTGGAAAAATATGACGTCGCCGATTGGATCTCACAGGACACTGAAAACTATATAAACAAACTGAAGGAAACAAGGAAAAAATCTAGATAATAAAATCCCTATTATTGTTAAAACATTAAGGGTGCAGTTCCTTATCGAGAAGAAACGTTACACCAACAAGCAGGAAAACCAATAGAATAGCTTAGAAAAAACAGAAATATTATTAGATTTCTAAAAAAAAGTAAGTCGGGGAAACAATATTTCCGATGAAAAATCCAACGAAACATACCATTCCGATGCCAAAAGCAGTAATGAAACAGGAAGGGAAGGGGCGAATATCAGAATAATAGACTACGACGAAGAAAATCTAGAGGAAAGAAAACCAGAAGAAGTCGATGAATGTCTGCCATTTAAAGACAAACCCACCGTAAGTTGGATCAATATAAACGGACCACTGGATAAAAAGACCATAGAAAAGATAGGAGAATATTTCGAGCTTCATCCTCTCGTTGTAGAAGACATATTAAATCCGGAACAAAGGCCGAAAACCGAGGATTTTGGAAACTATATTCTTGTAATACTAAAACTGCTCAAACACGAAAAAGGAGGTATTAAATCAGAACAAGTAAGCCTGACTCTGGGGGAAAACTTCGTGATATCGACTCAGGAAACCGGAGGAGAGATTTTCAAATCGGTGAAAAACAGACTCCGAAACGATAAAGGCCGCATACGAAAGATGGGCCCAGACTACCTATCCTACGCAATGATGGATGAGATAGTGGATAGCTACTACGAATCTTTGGAGAACTTTGGAGACGAACTGGAGAACCTGGAGGAAGAAGTTACATCTAATCCGTCCCCAAAAACCGTGGAATACATTCATAAAATGAAAAGGGAAATAATTTCCTTCAGAAAGTCCGTATGGCCCTTTCGGGAGGCAATAAACGCCCTTCTTAGAGGTGAATCCCCTCTCATTGAGGATTCCAGCAGGGTCTATCTGAGAGACGTCTACGACCATACGATACAGATCATAGACACGATAGAAAACTACAGGGATATCGTCTCAGGAATGCTCGATATCTATCTCTCCAGTATCAGCAACCGGATGAACGAAGTAATGAAGGTCCTCACAATAATCGCCACCATATTTATTCCGCTAACGTTTATAGCCGGCGTATACGGTATGAACTTTGAGTTTATGCCGGAGCTTGGATGGAAGCCAGCCTATCCGCTGATTTTATTATCGATGCTGGGAGTCGGAATAGCTATGGTTTACTATTTCAAACAAAAGGAATGGCTCTGACCTTTCTTAAGCACCTGAATATGCATGCACAATAGGTTCTTTTCAGTTTAAAACTGTTCGTAATCAAAGAGGCTTTGAAACGACATTGAAAAGAATCAAATAGCTTGGGAAAAAAGTTTGATTGTAATTTAATGGAGACTGAAGATATTGAAAGTCAAACTCATCGATTATACCAAAAATCCAGATCTTGTAGCAGGTGCCGCAGCCCATTCGTGTCACTCCAACAAGTCCGCATACGAGATCATGGAAACCGAAAAAGATGACAAGTTGAAGAAAATACTTCGAAAGACCATGGAGATGGGCCATACATCCGTCATCGAGCACTCGAAATTCACCTTTAGTATAAAGAGTATTTCCAGAGCTTGTAGCCACCAGCTCGTCAGGCATAGAATCGCTTCCTATTCCCAGCAAAGTCAAAGATACATAGAGCCAAAGGATAAAAAATACGTAACCCCCAAAACCATCACTGCCAACGCGGAAGCTAAGGAAAAATTCGAGAAAACGATGAGCGAGGTTTGGAACGCATATAACGAACTCTCAGAGAATGAGGAAATCCCAATTGAAGACGCTCGATTCGTTCTCCCCAACGCTACGAAAACCAACATAACTGTCACGATGAACTCGAGGTCCCTTCATAATTTTTTTGAGCTAAGGACTTGCACCCACGCCCAGTGGGAAATCAGAGAACTGGCAAATAAGATGCTCAGTAAGGTAAGAAAAAAGGCACCAGTCACCTTTGAAAGTGCTGGGCCACCCTGCAGAAGGAGAGGCGTATGTCCGGAAAGGGACGAGGACTGCGAACTCTATGACAAATACGTTTCATAAATAAAGTTATGTAAATCACAAAAATTCCGGTCCAACAAAACCGGATCCCCGAAATATACACAGAACAGAAAGATTATAAGGCAATAGTTGTAATAATAATAGTAATAATAAAATACCAAAATGGCAATACAACATGTCACATGAAGAAAACGAAACCATGAACTGTCCAAAATGCGGCCATATTTGGAGTCCAAGGGTTAATCAGCCGAAGAGATGTCCTAGATGTGGTAAATGGCTGGATGATCCCACCGAAGGCGGGGATAGTAAATCGGAACAGAACGAAATAAAAAAAGTTGAAAAAAGAGACGGAAGAATAGTCAATTTCGATCAAAGCAAAATAACTGAAGCTATATGGAGCGCTGCCCAATCAGTCGGCGGTAGAAATAAAAGACTCGCTGAAAGGCTCTCGGATAAGGTCGTCGACTATCTGGAGGAAAATCTCAATAAGAAAATTCCCCACGTCGAAGATATTCAAGACGCAGTGGAGAAAGTTCTCATCGAAGAGGGTCACGCAAAGACTGCCAAGGCTTATATCCTTTACAGGAAGCAGCACGAAGACATGAGAAAGATAAAGACCACTTTTCTTGAAGTAGAAGAACTAGTGGACGACTATCTCGGTCAAAGAAGCTGGAGAGTAAAGGAAAACAGCAACGTCGGCTACTCAATGTCAGGCCTCTACAAGCACGCCGCAGGATCCGTCGTGACCAACTATACGCTTGACAGAGTATACCAAATGGAAGTCTCCGATGCTCACCGAAACGGAGATATACATATACACGATCTTTCTTTCGGAATAGCCGGATACTGTGCAGGCTGGTCTCTCAGCAAGCTTCTCAAGGAAGGATTCAACGGAGTCCCAGGAAAAGTTGAATCAAAGCCTCCAAAGCACTATGACACCGCCCTGCTTCAAATGGCGAACTTTATAGGAACTCTCCAGAACGAATGGGCGGGTGCTCAGGCATTTAATTCAATGGATACACTGTTAGCGCCTTTTGTTAGAAAGGATGACTTGAGCTACAGAGAGGTAAAACAAGGAATGCAAAAGTTCGTGTTCAACCTAAACATAGCCAGCAGGTGGGGGGGTCAGACTCCCTTCACGAACCTGACCTTGGATTGGACCGTCCCCAATGATCTAAAGGAAAGCCCCGTAATTCACGCAGGAGAGACGAAAGACGAAACTTACGCCGGATATCAGAATGAGATGGATCTGATAAATAAGGCCTTGCTGGAGGTTTTGATGGAGGGTGACAAAAACGGAAGACCTTTCACCTTCCCCATCCCAACATACAACGTTACCGATTCCTTTAACTGGGACAGCGAAAATGCAGAGCTTCTCTTCGAGATGACGTCACAGTACGGACTTCCGTATTTCTCGAACTTCGTTAACAGCCCCGACCTTAATCCGGACGATATACGAAGCATGTGCTGCAGGCTAAGGCTGGACGAACGAGAGCTAGAAAGAAACGTCACAGGCGGCCTGTTTGGATCCAGTGACCAGACCGGTTCCCTAGGCGTCGTAACAATAAATATGCCAAGGATAGGCTTCTTGGCCGACAACGAAAGCGACTTCTTCGAGAGATTGGATTACATGATGGTCCTTGCCAAAAATTCGCTTGAAGTAAAGAGAGAGGTTGTCAGCAAAAACATGCAGAACGAGCTCCTGCCGTACTCGAAAAGGTACTTGGGCCATCTAAACAATCACTTCTCAACAATCGGACTCGTAGGCATGAACGAGGCCTGTCTTAACCTTCTGGGCAAGAGGATCACGACAAAAGAGGGCCACGATTTCGCCATCAGAGCACTGGAGTACATGAGAGATCGACTCCAGGACTTCCAGGAGAAGACGGGCAATCTCTACAATCTAGAAGCCACGCCAGCTGAGGGAACAAGTTACAGACTTGCCAAGGACGACAAACAGAAGTATCCTGAAATAATAACCGCCGGCGAGGACACTCCATATTACACGAATTCTACGCAGATCCCAGTTGGATATACCGACGATCTTTTCAAACAGGTGGAAATAGAAGAAGACCTCCAAACCTTATACACCGGAGGAACCGTATTCCACACGTTCCTCGGAGAAAAGATGACCGAAGGGGAAGCAAAGACTCTAGTCAAAAAACTTACCCACAAATCGGAGCTTCCTTACGTTACACTGACCCCTACTTACAGCATATGTCAAGATCACGGATACATGGCTGGCGAACATGAAGCTTGTCCGGACTGCGGAAAAAAGACCGAGGTTTACTCAAGAGTTGTGGGTTATTACCGCCCCACACAGAATTGGAACGATGGAAAGCAGGAAGAATTCGTAGAAAGAAACACGTTTGAAAAAACTCGAGCCCTTCAAAAAAGCAGTGAAAAGGCGTAAGAAATGGACTTCATCGGAATAGAAAAAAACTCGCTTATAGAGTGGCCAGGGAAGATAGTCGCGGTCGCATACACAAGGGGATGCAACTTCAGATGTCCCTTTTGCCAAAACAGGGACTTGGTCCTGCATCCCCAAAATCTTTCTTCTTTTTCCGAAGAAAAAGTGCTGGAGCATCTAGATAACAGGGAAAAATGGCTCGATGGAGCCGTAGTCACCGGCGGAGAACCAATGATCCACGAGGAACTGCCCGAATTCGCCGCAAAGGTAAAGAACAGAGGATTTGGATTTGGAGTTGAAACGAACGGAACGCGTCCGGAAATGATAGAGGAACTGCTGGAAGAGGGACTCGTCGATTACATTGCCATGGATATAAAGGCTCCGCTGGAATGGGAAAAATATCGAAAGGCAGCCGGAATAGAAGACAAGAACCTCCTAAGAAAGATAAAAAAGAGTATAGAAATACTAAAGAATTCCAATACCGAACACGAATACAGAACTACGGTAGTTCCAACTATCCTGGATGAAAACGACATATTTGAGATAGCACAATATATCGAGGGGGAGAGAAACTACTACTTGCAACAGTTTGTACCTGAAAACACGCTCGACAAATCTTACGAAAACGTAAATCCATATTCAGACGAAAAGATGAAAGAAATTGGAAAAAAAATAAATGAAAACTTCGGATTCAAAAATTGTAAGGTTAGAAACATATGACCCAGTCATGGGAAGGCTTTTCTGAGAGTGACAAACGCATTAAGATTTTTTGATGTCTGCCCCAATTCCTACCGAAAAAATTTAAAATTTCCAATTGGATGGAATTAGTGAGGAGCATCCGCTCCGATGAACTATCGGTGTAAGATGATTATTCAGCCAAAAAAGGGTATTCTATCCTTTGTGAAAAAACCTCCCTAAGTAAAAATAAAAATCGAGGTGGTAGAATTGGAAGAAGATTTAGAAATGAGAATAAGAAAGACAGGGATAGAGGGTCTAGACGAAACGCTCCGAGGAGGCATACCGGAAGGACACGTAGTACTGATCAGAGGAAAAGCAGGTACAGGAAAGACCATTCTTTCGATGCAGTGGCTTTTTGAAGGGTGGGAAAAATTCGGCGATCCAGGAATTTACGTGGCAGCGACCGAACCCTTCGAAAAGGCAATACAAAACATTAGCTCGATGAGTTTTTTCAACCAGGAGGCGGTTGAAAAGGGAGACATTAGAGTAACGGATCTCAGAAGCATAATGGACACCTTAGGATTTGAACTTAGCGATAAAGATGATATGGACAGAAAAGACGTAGATTCCCTCGTGGAAACGATTGAATAGCTGGTAATTGATTTCGGGGTCAAAAAGCTGGTAATAGATTCAATAACCGCCGCCAGTCTTAGATTTGACGATAAAGGCCTTTTCAGGGATTTTATATTTAGATTGGGTACCGTACTCAGTGGACACGACTGTACCGTATTCCTAATATCTGAGTCCGAAAACGGAATACCATTTGATGTCGAGGACTTCATAGCGGACGGAATAATAGAACTCGACTACCTGCAGGGCGAGAGAAAGATGGTAAGAAATCTGACAGTTCTAAAAATGCGGGGCATAGACTACAAGAGCGGACCAATAAACTTCAATATTGACTCGAACGGGCTCACACTCTACCCAAAGATAGCCCCAGTGAGACCAATATCACAGACGGATTTCAAAGAAAAAAGAAAACGGGGATAGAAGACCTGGATGAAATGTTAGACGGTGGATATCCGGAGAGACAAATAATACTCTTATCCGGAAACACCGGAACGGGCAAAACTACTTTCGGAATTCAATTCCTCTTGGAGGGTCTAGAGAAAGGTGAACCCGGACTATCGTGAATCTGGAGGAACCAGTGCCCCAGATCAGAAGTGCCGCTCAATCCCATGGCTGGAACCTCAAGAAATACGAGGAGAAGGGGCTTCTAAAGTTCGTTACCCCGATGTTGATCGACACGTATCCAGATAGATTACTCCACCAAGTAAAGAAAGCGGCCGACGAGATCGGAGCGGAGAGAATGCTGATAGACTCCGTTTCCTCGATACCCTCAGCGGACATGAGCGAGGACAACCTCAGGGAACTCCTTCTGGAGCTTAACTCCTTGCTTAAGGCCCGTGTAATCACGTGCATCATGACACACTTGGCCCGATCCATGTTCAGTGAAAATCCCGGATCAATAATAGGATCCACACAGGCCAGTAACCTAAGATTGAGTTCGTTGACGGACGGCATAATTCTCCTAAGATACGTAGAGGAAAAGGAAGAGATCAGTAAGGCGATGAACGTGTTGAAGATGAGGGGATCCAAACACAGCACGGAGATCAGAAAATTTGAAATCACGGAAAATGGAATAAAAATCGGAGAGGCTTTGGAATAAAAATAGATCACACAAGATCTAAAAAAGAAATCAACAACACCCAGAAATCAACTGGTGAAAATCCACCCGACAATCCACGGTACCTACAAACGCGAACTGGGAGTTGCAATAGCCGGAAGAAAGCAAAAAATCCCCATCATTGGAAACCTAGTGCTAAAAAAACCCGAATACACCTTCACCGAAACTCATCAAATACCTAAATTATAATCGTAAATTCAATCTCCCCTATCAAACCCCGCTAAAACGAAAAAATCCGATTTACCCTCCAATTACCTCACCTACTCCAACAATTCTGTCCGTCAGATCATATTTCATAATACCCCCCTCAACTAACCATATAAACTCAATTATTTTTCCCTTATACCGCTAAATAATATTAATCACAGCTTTTCCTACTATTCCCTTAGTACTGAGAATATAGGTCAGGTACTGGAATATAACCAAGGACCCAATTACGATTAATACTCACTACATCCCCTAGTCCTTTATTTTAAGATCTCTCTTTACTTTTTTTATATGCTCGTTTGGCAGTGAATACAGATTGTGCCAAAAAATAAACCAAATAGAAAACTGTTCCGAGCCCCTGACTCAAGAAAGATATTAACCCCACCACTGAAAAGCAGGCAGGCAAAAACGAGAGCTATAAAGCTCTGCACTAAAAGTAAAAGAACTTCTCGGCCGATATTTTTTTCCACAACTCTCACCTCCTCGCTTTGTTGTTTTCTATTTTCAAATATGAAAATAAAAAATAAAGTAAAGTAGATATCCCTATCAATAATAGTATTTACTGCGAGTATACGTCAGGGGACGGCAGAGGAACAACAGGAGTCACGTTGAAACTCACAACCACACCGGTTCCATTATTGTACTCAGAAATCTGTGTGCCGATGTAACCCCCATATGCAGAGAATACTCCAATTACTACACTAGGAACACCGCCGGAAAAAATAGAGATAAGTCCTCCTGCTACAGAACCCTTGCCTATTTTATCATCTATAAATTCAGCGTCAGCGGCGTTCAACCAAATCTCGTACGATGTGCCCCACCAATGGGAATTAACTTCATATTTTGTAACTCCATCACTGTTCCCTCCACCCGGATCAGTGGGCGTGGTAGCCATCGTAGAAGGGCCTTCTTGTGTCGACTCCAGCTCTTCCTCTAGTTTCTCCGTTCCATGAACCATAACCTGACCCTTCTCTCTCTCGAAAGTGACGTATCCCTCATCCTTCATATCGTTTAGTTTATCGAAGGCTTTCTTGAATGCTTCAAACTTATCTTCGGATATTCCTGCATTGAGAGCCGCTCTTTCAGACCCAGAAAGAAACAATTTGCCATTCCTCAGGTGCAGGTGCCTACTCAAGAAGGACTCATCTTTTCTCAATCTTTCGGAGCGATCCGGACTAGGCCTCGATCGTCGAGATTCCGAATCCGCGAAAACCACAGGAGCCGACAGAACAGACATCAAGAAAAGCACCGGTAATACCCCCGCCACAATCTTACTCAATCCTCTAACCCTTTCACCCCCGTTTAGAGTTCTGTTTGCCTTTTTCTTCACCCTTAAAAGTATTTCCTTTTTAGAGCTCCAAAGTACAATTTAGTACAAAAAATACTTACCAATCACACGGCCAAAAAAAGAAAAACCAAGGACAAAAATCCAAAACACCGGAAACCAAATTTACGGGCAAAAATGGCGCCATGGCTAGGAAACTAACCTAAATTTACCCCTAAATAATAAAGATCAATAAAGATACTATTCGAGAATTGTATCGTCATTTATAGGATCAATCATAACTATTCACAATAAATAAAGAAAAAATTTGGTTAAATTAAGAAAAGTAAACTAAATTTTAAGTTTATAGATAATAAAAAGAAAAATTTTCAATCAAATCTCACCCTAACATTAGGTTTGAGCTTTAAGGGGTATGAATATTAGCTATGAGCATTATATTACTGATAGGACAGGCAGGAGGATCCAAAACCAAGAGTTGGTCCTGATTAATAGATATATTTATACCACTTATCGTTGAAAACAATTAATATGTATAAAAGAGATAAATGGAAAATATACT
>JBKHIS010000021.1:0-16843 GCA_046538535.1 Hadesarchaea archaeon
CATCATCGCGAACAGTATCAATAGAACTATTCCGAAGATAGGGCCAAGCCCCACGCTAGCAACGTACGCCTCTGATAAAACACCTAGAAATTCCAATTCCTCTTCCTGTTCCTCCTCTGCTTCATCATAAAACTGATCGCACTTTCTTGAAAGAAATCCAACCATATTTGAGCCTGTCTGCATGACGGAGACAAATGAATTTAAAAAATCTTTGAACTTAGGGGAGGGGGAGGTTTCCGCTGCTTGTTCAATCGCTTCGGTAGGGTTGTAGCCTAAAAGTTTCGAATTTCTATATATAGCGCTTGCTTCCTTTGCGATCTCCCCATATTCTTTCTGTTTACTTAAGGACTCGAAGATTTCTATTGATTCGTATCCCCCTTTACTTAGGGCTAACATGTAGGCTGCCGCATGAGGTAGCATGTCTTCTATTTCTTTTTTTCGATTGGATAGTTTTAAGCTGGGATAGGCTAGAATTAACCTATTTGCACTAAATCCTAATACGGATCCGGATAGTATAGATGTTGAGATAACTAGAATTTGGCTTATATTGAGACTGGCCGAAAGTATAAAATACAAGAGTGGGATGGAAAAGCATACGATTAGAAGAGGATAGAGAATTGACCTAGCTACATGAGTCCTAACTGAATAAGCTACTCGGTTTTTTCTAAGGTCGCGCCGTAGATTTTCGTGTTTCTCCGGGTTGATTTTACTCTTTATCGGGGCAAGGATATACTCTTCTAGACTCATTAGGTTCAGACACCCCGGGAAACCTTTTCCAGGGTCTTTTCCGGTTTAAAGTAGTACTGACGGATTAAGTCTGATATTTCTCCGTAGGATATTATTGGTTTGTCGGCCATATTCTTTAGCAGTCTCGCTCTTCTTTCTACTTCTGTATTCATCTCAGTGATGCTTAATCCCTGCTCTTCTCTTATCTCTCTGAGAACTTGTGAATCCTCGATTTTCCGAAAAGAATCGTTTTCTCTCACCCATGAGAACGTTTTGGTGGTTTTTAGCTTTTCCTTTTCTGTATCGAGGCCAAGAAACTCTACCGTCGATTTGTTTCTTCTGACTCTTTTTTCACCGAGATTAGTCAAAATTTGTAGACAAATCATGTCGAGTTCTGCAAGCATGGGTTTAGGTAGGTTTATTGGCTCTCCTAAGAGTCTGTTTGCAGCGTCCTGGACGGATCCTGCATGCATAGTTGAAAAACCGGCGTGTCCGGTACTTATTGCCTGGAACATAGCTAAGGCTTCTTTTCCTCGAACTTCTCCTACAATTATACATTCGGGTCTTTGCCTCATTGCTTTTCTGACTAATTCGTGCATATCTAGGTTTTCTCCGCCACTCGTTTCTCTTGTGAGATTAGGTAGCCAGTTTTCTTGATACAGCGAGAGTTCCCTAGTATCCTCGATCGAGACAATCTTTGCATCAGGGGGAATGAAGAAACCCAGGGCATTAAGAGTGGAGGTTTTTCCGGAAGCCGTTCCTCCTACGACCATTATACTTTTTGAGTTTTCTATTGCAACCCAGAGGATGGAAAGCATCTCCGGATCGAAGGTACCGTATCTTATTAGGTCGACCGGGGTGAAGCTGCTTCCTCCGAATTTTCTAATTGTGAAAGAACTTCCTTTAGTTGTGACTTCCTTTCCCAGTGTAACTTGAAGTCTAGAACCGTCGGGAAGTGTAGATTCTACAACTGGATCGGCATAAGATAGATGATCTCCTGATTTTTCAGCTAGTATGTTAACAAAGGAGTTTATTTCATCCTCTTTAAAGGAAATATTTGTTTTAAGGTTGTAATGATTCTGATGATATATGTAAATTGGTATGTTTATACCATCGCAGGAGATGTCCTCAATTGCTTCATCTCTCATTAGGGGGTCTATTTTTCCATAGCCTAGATTGTCTCTTACTATATAGTAAATAAGTTTGTGTTTAGTTGAAGGATCCTTTAGTTTTAATTCATTTATGATCTTACGGAAATGTTTTCCCAGTATCTTATCTTTATTTTCTGTTATGTCTTTATATGGCAGTCTGTCTTGTAATTCCCTCCAAATTACATTCTTTTTGTCCTTTTGTTCCTCTGTTAATTTTGGTTCTAGCAGGTGGTATTTGCTTTCTCCGGTCTCAGTGTTTTGTAGGATTTTTACCTTTGAGTATGGGCTTTCGATCCAGTATTCCTCTTTTTCTTTAAATCCCTTTACTTCTTCCGTTTCCAATAGACTCCCATGTTTAAGTGGATCATATTGCTCTAAACCTGCTTTTTGGCTGATTTCTCCTGTTTCTGTCTTATATTTATCGTAGGCTGATCTGACTTCTTTTATTTTCTTATCTTTCTTTAAAATCGAGCTTATTTTCCTTTTAGATTTTCTGTTTTTTTCCTTTATTTTCCTACTTAAATCGTCTTTTTTGTCTTCATCTGTAATCTGAGAAATTTTTTTCTTTAGTTCTTCTTTTTTCATAAAAAACCCATTAAATTATTGACAATAAAATCTATACCTCTAATAAGTCAGTTCTCCTAGCTTCAAATCCCGATTTAGTAATATTATATTCGAATGTGGAGTCCAGGAGTTCAGAGGAGGTGATTCCATCAAATTTATCGCAAATTAGATTTCTTGTTCGGCTTCCTCCCGATGATGTGCTTTGAAAGCTAAATACCCCATTAGATGCTGAGAGAATAGATTCTTCCACGTTTTCGGGAAATATATCACTTGTTAGCCTATTTAAAATGAGCGAATTCCACTTTTGCTTGTTTTGGGTTCTTATGGTCCTAAGTGAGGCGAGGAGACGTTTTTCTTCCCCGCTAGGAAATGCCCGAATGAGATCATTCAACGAGTCTAAAATAATTAAGTTATTTTTTCCCAATTCATCGAGATAGTTGATTATAGATCTAACGATTTCTATTGCTTCCTCTTCTTCGCTTTGATCGGATTCCAGGGGGGCTTCTTCCGATTGGAGGGACATCAAAGTGGAGGCGTAGTAGTCCGACATGAGTTCGTTAAATTCTACACCTTTATTAAAAGCCTCCGAAAGATCTTCTGAGTAACCAATTTTTACATCTCTTTTTACGTCTTCTTTGGTTTTGGAAAGTAGTATGTAAAGTATTTTGTTTGGGAGACCTACATCCTCTTTTTTGGGTTTTGGGAGCTTTCCTAGTTTCATTGCGGCATTCATGGATGCAGAGGTTTGCATAAAGGCTTCTTTTCCAGTGCCGGTTTTTCCGAAAAGAACAACAAATGATCCTTTAGGAAGTCCTCCGGAAGAAGCGAGGTCAATAGAACTTATACCGCTGGGAATTTTCGTAAAGCTCTCTCTTTGGGTTTCCTCATTTTCTGCCATTTGTTTCCCCTGAATATTCCCAAATTATACTTTGGTTATTTAAACTAAACATTTTATCCTATTTAGACCTTAATTCGTTAACTATTTGGGTAAACCCTTTCGATTTAAAATAACGTAGGAATTTTATTAACTCTTCCACATTAATAATTATTGGGATTAGATGGCTAAGGTTATGATAATTGATGATGAACAAGATATACGAGATTTAGTCGATCTTACACTTTCTCGAGAAGGATATGATGTGATTACTGCAGAAGATGGAGAATCCGCCTTGGAAGCTTTATCAAAAGAGAAGCCCGATTTGGTTCTTTTGGATATAAATATGCCGGGTATTGATGGATGGGAGACTCTAGATCGGATGGAGAAGAAGGGAATAACAAAGGACGTACCGGTAATGATGTTTACAATCGAAGAACTTACTTTTGTGAAGATGTTGAGAGAAGATATTGAGGGCCTGGTTGGATATATGGAGAAACCGTTCGATAGATCGGAATTGGTTGACACTGTGACTCGTATAATAAAAGAAACGAAAAAAATAAGCGAGCAAAGTAAGAGAATTAGAGAAAGACCTGAGGGCGGGGAGAATATGGCAGATGCTTTTGAGTCTTTGTCTCGATCAAAGATGATACATGAAAGGTTTTTGGATAAGTTGAGGGAAATGGAAAAAAATTTGGATAATGAAAGGAAACTTGCCCAGCTTAAAAACCTTAAACGGGGAGAAAAGAACACAATAGATGATTTAGAGAGGAAAAGGGAAAGAATATTGAATAATTTAGATATTGATGAATCTTAAATTTCTTTTTCATCGATAGGTTCAAGTTAAAAATTTTATTTTTGGATTTTTTAACAATAAACAAGAAGATTTTTTAACATTTTTTCGGAAGTATACAACAAGGAGGATGGGTTCGTGAAAACCAGTACAAAATTGCCGAAGGAAGAAAGCTTTTCTATTCTTATTGTTGAACCAGATACTTCAGTGTCTCAGAAAATTAACGAGGGTTTGCGGAAAAGAAGTGAAGGCTTAGAAGTTGAGAGGGTGGAGTCACCTAAAAATGCTATAGAGCTGCTAAAGACTTCTGGTTTTGACGCAATTTTATCTGAAATCAGTTTTGAGAATCAGGATCCTACTGAGTATATCGAAGAAATAAGAGAGATACATCCGGATCTTCCAATGATAGTCTATACCGGTTTAAAGAAGGCGGATGTAATTCTCCAATGTTTGAATAAGGACGTAGATCACTATCTTGTGAAAGATGATGATACGTCCTCAGAAATAGAAGAAATATTTAATAGATTAAAGAGGGCCCTCAGGGAGATATGGGAGAAGGAGAGAGAAGAATCATTACACGCAGACCTTCGCCATGATCTGAGGAATAAGCTTCAGATTGTTCAGGGTTATTTGGAACTTATGAAGGATGACGGATTGACTGAAGAACAGGAGGACTTCCTGGAGAAATCTTTCGAAAATCTTAGAGAAGGAGCCGAATTGATAGAAGAGGTTAGGACCTTCAGAAAGAATAATTTTTAACTTTCTAGTAACATGGATAGACTGCAGTGTGGTTAAGATTATAGAGGAGAATTGAATGAAAATCTTGATAGTAGATGACGAACCAGCTATGAGGGATCTATTGAAGGATATGATGGAGAGATTCGGTGTCGATGAGGTGTTTGAGTCGGCTACGGGACAGGATGCAATTAAAAGATTTCAATCCGTTGATCTGGATATCCTTTTTTTGGATTATTATCTTCCGGACATGAATGGAAAGGAGGTTTTGGAAAAAATAGATCGTGGGAAAACGAGAATAGTGGTGATGACTGGAGTAGCGGAAAATGATACGAAGGAGGAATGCATGAAGGCTGGAGCGGATGAGTATCTCGTAAAACCCTTTTCTATGGGGGATTTGAGGAAATTAATTAAGCCCTGACACACTGTTGTTTATAATTTTCACCCGAGTCCGATTGATTTCATAACTATATCTTTCATGCCTGAGAAGTGCAGTATTACCGGTATCATCAATACCCCCATGCAGTTGGACCTTTTGACTTTAATAATCGAAGGAATTAAACCTAGCGAAGTGGACGTAGAGAGTATTAAGAGGCCTATTAGACCTGAATAGTAAATGCTGAATGCGATGATCCCTGTGGTTACAATAAAACACATCTGTCTATAGGGTATGCTACATATTCTCTTCGCAAAAATTTTTCCTATTTTCAAGTGGATTATAGTTGCTGTGCCGCCAGCGATGAGCGAAACTCCAATTAAGAGAATTAGCTCGCGTTGACTTACATTTAAAATTTCGTTAACTACAACTGCTGATCCACTTCTAGGTTTTCCAATTGCATATAGCGCAACAAATGAAAGTAAAGCCTTTGCAGTGTTTACTCCGCTAACTCCGACCAAGAATGCTTCATTGCCTTTTTCTTTTACCATCGTCTGGGTAATGAACGTTCCTTGAGCCGGTCCGACTCCTGGAATAATTCCTGTTAAGAAGCCTGCTGAAGCTCCTGTAATTATAGGTATGACTTTGCCCTTGATCTGAATGGTATTTTCGGTAACTATTTGTTTTTTTATACTATTCTCGGTATTTATGCTGCCTAATAGGACACTTAAACCGAAGAGACCCCCTAGAAGCGGCATTAGCGCACTGTTTCCGGAATTTATATTTGTATCAAGTATTAGAAGTCCCATAAAACCTGAAATTAAAAATATTACTGCTGCTCCTATTCTTTTACTCCAAGAGTTTTCTGATAGAATCATGGCTGCGACTATGCAAGCTAAAAGGATGTGCATAAAAGGGCTAATTAACTCATAAACTGGGCTTACTAAGGGGGTAGACGGACCAATTAATATTGCGCAAAATATGAGGGCCCCAAGCGATCCTAGGGCGGTCAATTTTATTACTTCGTAACCCTTTCCTCTCTGGACGAATTTGTGAGCCGGCAAAACGGAAAGTGCAGTATCCTTTTCGGGTACTCCTAGAAAAGTGGCGGGTATAAAGTCCAAGAAAGTATGAGTCATCATCATGCTGACTATGAAGGCAACTGCCTCGTATTTATCTAAAGCCGATGTTGTGGTCAGTCCGATAAGGAAGGGCGCTATATTGTTTACATGTACACCAGGGATTAGCCCCGTGAATGTTCCTGCCCCAATTCCCAACAAAGTAAAAGCCAAGAGAAGGAGCACTTATTTCTCCTCAATGTTTTTTACCCAGTCACCCCTCTGTATTAGGACTCGAACGCCTGCATCTGAAGGAATAACTTTGCCTGTAATTTGGAGCATAGTTCCTTTTTGGATTCCTTTAATCGAATTATAATTAGTGTTATAACTTGAGATCACCGCCTCTATGTGTTTCTTTTTGTCCTGTAATACTATGATGAGTTTATTTTCTTTTTCTTGTTTCTTTTCGATGAATCCTTCAATTTTGACTAGGTCCCCCAGTCTATTTCTGTCTATTTTAGAAATATCGAGAGGAGGAGTATTGATTATTTTTATTCCCTCACTTTTACTGGGAATTAATTCTAAATCCCCTTCGTATTCTGTAACTTTTCCTTTGATTTGAACTCTGTCTAGCATATCTATTTCCTCGTCTAGAGCTCTGTAAGTTTCAGAAAAAAACGGAACTAATATGACTCCACCGGATTTGTCCTTTAGTCTTGTGAATAAATGGCCGTCTGGATGATCATATAGATCAACTACCTCACCTGAAACCTCGGTTTGCTGACCAATGAATTCCTCGTTTATTTCTGAGATTGGAGTTACCTTTGCCTCCATGTGTACTGCGCTCATATAAAGCAAGAATATTCCAGCCGCAGTGCTTAGTGCGCTTAGTTTTAATAGGGGGCCATTTTTCATAAATCCGTAGAATTCTTGTTTCTTGCTTCTATTTAAGGAAGAAATGGGTTCACGTGGAATTTAAAATTTTATCCAATCCAAAGTTTGTCCAAATTGGAGGAATAAAGGGGTTTTAGGTAAAATAATAATAACCTTGCCTTTGAAAATATGATTGCACGGGGTTGGTTTTTGAACCATCGTCGGGGGCTGCTTCCAAAAATCCAGCCTCCGTCAGCCTCTCGGACCGAGGAGATTTGGTTTGAACCGACCCCGTGCCTTTTTATTAGTACTTGGATTTAAGGTAGTTTTAGTCCGTATACCCCTATCTAGAAACATGGATAAATTTGTCAGTAATTAGAATATGATAAGACTGTTTGACGGTGAGGTTTTATAGGCATCGAATAAAAAGGAAAATTGGTCAATATGGAAGAAGCTTTCAAAGGCACGATTGTTGGAGTAAGGTATAAGGAGGGAGTGGCATTAGCCTCTGATAGTAGAGAGACTGCAAGGTATTTGGTTCGAAGTAAGGGAGTTCAAAAGATTTTTAAGATTCAGGCCAATTTGGCCGTTGCAGTATCAGGAATGACTGGCGATGCTCAAAGTCTTGTGGATATGATGAAATCAGAATCAAATCTTTACACGATAAGAAAGGAGAAAACCATGCCTCCTAGCAGTTTAGCAAGGTTAACGTCGAATATTTTCCATTCAAGGAGAATGTTTCCATATATAACCTCAGTTAGTCTCGGTGGAATTGGTGAGTCAGGACCTCGTTTATACTTTGTAGATCCGGCAGGAGGACAACTAGAAGAGGAGAGATGTGCAAGTGCCGGGAGTGGTTCCTCTGTTGCTTACGGTGTTTTGGAGCAGGGCTATGTCGATGAAATGGATGAAGATGAAGCTTTGTCTTTGTCCGTCCATTCTATTCAACAGGCTATTGAACGCGACGCTGCCACGGGAGATAGCATTGCTCTGGCTAAGGTTGATCAAGAGGGATTTAAAGAAATCTCCAAGGAAAGCGTTGAAAGTTATCGAAGATAGATTTTTTCCTAGAAAGGGTGGAAATGGGATAGATTGAAGATAGTTAATGATAAGCCCTTAACGGATTTTTTGCATGGTTCTTCGAAAATCTTAAACCTACCCATTACAAAAAAGATGATGTTATTGGAGGTAACGGATGTCTAAGAAAAAGGAAATCTCGAAGATACTGGAATCTGCTTTGGCGGAAGGTAGGGATAATTTAATGGAACATGAATCCAAGCAAGTGATCTCCCTTTGGGGAATACCTGTTACTGAAACTAGGCTTGCCTCGGACAAACTTGAAGCGGTTAAGGCAGCAAGGGATCTAAAATATCCCGTTGTGATGAAAATAGCTTCACCGGATATCCTTGATAAGGGGGCGGTAGAGGGATTAATGATCGGATTGTCATCAGAGATAGAGGTTAGACAGGCTTTTGATGACATCATTACGAATGTGAAGAGCTACAATAAGGATACAGAGATAAGAGGAGTCCTCGTTCAGGAGTTTATACCCGGTGCTCAGGAAGTAGTGATAAGAGAGGTTACTGATCCATCATTTGGCTCTACTGTAGTTTTTGGGCTTTCAGGTTCGTGGATGAGAGACCTTAAAGATCAAAGCTTTAGATTGTCTCCAGTAACCGAGGAAGAGGCAGGAGAGATGATTAGAGAGATTACGGGATATCCCATGTTACTGGGTGGTAGGGAAGAAGAGCCAGCTGATATAGATGCATTGGAATCGATGATAAAGAGTATTAGCGAGTTGTCAGTTGAGTATGACGAAATAAAGGAAATAAATATGGATCCGGTATTTGCATTTAAGAGGGGAAAAGGAGCAAGAGTAGTAGATGCACGAATATTTGTAAATGAAAATGCATTCTGATTAATTACTAATAAAGAAATTTTGTGTATTTTACGAAATTAATTATAATTCTAGGTCCTGAACAGCTGCTTTAATATGTCTTTTTTTGATTGTTTTGATTTTTTCATGTTCTGCTTTCCTAATTGCTTCATTCGATATTTTTTTTCCTGACCTTTCTAAGATTGCTCTTAGTTCGAATGAGGCATCCTCTGAAACTCTCTCACTTCCTCCCCTTTTGATTAGTCTTTTCATTGATGAAAGGGAAAACTCGGTCATTGTTTTGATTTTCTCCTATAGAAATTCAATCTATTCTTCCTCTTCATTTCTTCTCTTCAAGGATTAGATTTTCAATTTCAGAGAGTTCCTTTTCTGGAGGATTGTTGACAACGGAATGAATTGGTTTGCCCCCATCGTTTTTGAAGCGAGGGATGATATTCAGATGTAAGTGTGGAACTTCCTGTCCGGCGGCCTCACCATCATTAATTCCTAGAGTGAAAGCTTCTGGACTAAGAGATTTTTTGAGGAGTTTTTCAACTTTCTTAGCTACTTTTAAAATTTCGCCAGCAGTTTGTCCATCGAGTTTATCAAGTGTCTCAACATGTTTTTTTGGTATAACTAGTGAATGACCGGGAGATCTTGGATTAACATCCAGAAAAGATAAAACTTTATCATTCTCGTATATCGTTCTACTCTTAATCTTACCATTCACAATTTTACAAAAGATACATTCTTCCATTCTAACACTCCTTATATTTTTGTTCCTAACAGAACAATTTTTTACTTTTAATATCGACTCCAAATTAAAATACTGAAATATCTTTTTCCTTGCTTGAACTAACTTTAGGGTTTATTGGTTTTAACTTTTCTACCATAGATAGTTTTTATTTGTCCTGATTTCTTCGACCTAACTCTCGATTTTTTAAATTGAATTTTATAATTTCCGGCCATAACGTCAACAAAATTTTTGAATAGGATTTTAATGAGATTTTTGAGTTGGAAAAATATGTTTTCTCTTGGATATTACAAAATTTTTTATCTCTGCGGCGGTTTGTAGTGGTTGAGGGATATCCTGAATAATATTCTGATCAAGGATGGTCTGGTTGTGACGATGGATGATGAAAATAGAATATTGAAAGGAGATGTTTTCATCGAGGGGGGTGAAATAAAGAAAGTAGGGAACTCCCATGTGTCAGAAGCAGATCAGATAATAGATGCTGGAGGTAAAATTGTTTTACCTGGCTTTGTCTGTGGTTTTACACGCCCTTGCGATATAATATTTAGAGGTGCTGATTTGAAAGTTGAATCCCCTTCTGATTTAATCCAAACCTATCAGCGTATACGTTGGCCTTTGGACGATGAAATAACGAAGGGAGATATTTTTCATCTGACTCTATCAGCTTGTGCATTAATGCTGAGGACTGGAACTACCTTTTTTGCTGGTCTGCATTCAAGCCAGAGTTCCATTGGAAAATCGCTTGATGAGGTAGCTTCAGCCGTGACTGAGTGCGGTATGCGAGGTTTGATTGGATTTGAAGCCTCGGAAAGGCATACTCATGCTGAAGGGGCAAAGGGAATGAGGGAGAATATCAGATTTCTCAAAAAAATGGATGATAAATCATGGAATGAAACGGCCGTGAAAGGAATTGTGGGCCTAGATTCGCCCTTTTTGACTTCTGATGAATTGCTAAACCATGGGAGTAGAGTTGCAAATGAATTTGATGTTCCCTTGGTAATGTCAGTAGGAAAGAGCCAGGTTGACGTCTGTCATAACATCGAAAATTTTGGAAAAAGTGTGTTAGAAAGATTGTGGGACATTGGGGTTCTCTCGGATAAGACCGTACTTGGAGACTGTGTACATCTTTCTGAAAATGACATTTCGATTATGGAAAAGACAGGGACTAATTCAGTCCTTAATACTATGAGCAATATCTATCAAGGAGAAGGCACAGCGCGTTATGTGTTGTTAAAGAAGAGAAACGTTTGCTTCGGAATTGGAAATGACGGGTTTATATTTGATTCGTTACAAAACCTGAGAGGTTTTTATCTTGCTCAAAGAACCAAAATTGAAAGTTCAACTCGTTTTTCACCTATTGATGTTATTCGCCACGCTACTATCGAATCAGCAGAGGTATATGGGCTCGGAAATAAAATTGGTTCGATAGAGGCAGGTAAAAAGGCGGATATAACAATAATAGATACCTCTTATTATCCAACACCTGTAACACGTACTAACGTGGCAGATCATATTTTGGAGAGTGCCAAAGGTAGTGACGTAGAAACGGTGATTGTTGATGGAGAAATTGTCGTTAGGAACCGAAGAATAAAAACTCTTGACGTGGAAAAGGTAATGAAAAATTCGAAGAAAATAACAGAGAAAATTTGGAAAAAATATTAATTAAGAAGAGGTGAGAAAATGGCAAGAATAAATACTCAATTAGCTGGTCTGGAATTTAGGAATCCATTACTGCCATCAAACGGCCCAATTGTAAGGGATGGAGACTCCATTATTAACATTGCAAATAATGGAGCAGGCGGGTTAATCTCAGAAACTGTGAGTACGGAACCATGTGAGACTCCTAGACCTAACCTGGCGAAGTTGGAGGAAGGCATGCTAATGGCCGATTCGTGGTCTCAGATACCTCCAGAGGAGTGGCTTGAAGAAGAATATCCGAAGGCCTTGGAGATGGACTTACCGCTCATAGCTAGCATAGGTCGAACGCCATCGGATGTCGAAGAATTAGCTAAGGATGTAGCGGATGTTGGCGTAGACGCTCTCCAACTCGTGATTGATTATCCAATGGATGATCCTTCTCCTCTCCTGGAGTCGGTTAAAACGGCTAAAAAAGATACTGATATTCCTATTTTTGTTCAAGTGGATTGTAAAACCTTGGATTTGGAAAATTGTGCTGAGGAATTAGAAAAAGCGGGAGCGGATGGCATAGTCGCTATAAAGCCAATCGGACCGGCTATATCTATCAATGTAAATATCGAAAGGCCTGTTTTAGGAAGTGCGAAGGGGTATGGCTGGCTTGCAGGTCCTGCTGTTAAACCTTTAGCTATTAGGGCTGTTGCAGATATCGCACAGACTGTCGATATTCCAGTTATAGGGGCCGGTGGTATCAAGGATGAGCGGGATGTAGTTGAATACATTATGGCAGGAGCTTCTGCAGTAACTATTGGAAGTGCAGCCATCGTCAGGGGATCTAAGATTTTCGGTATAATAGCCGACAATCTCCAAAGATTCATGAACTCTAGGGGATATGAAAACATAGAAGATCTCCGCGGTGTTGCTTTGAGAAATATATCGGATGAACCAATTAGGACTACTTCCAAACAGCCGGACATAATTACTCCGAAGTGCACTGGTTGTGGTCTTTGTGTAAAGCATTGTCCCTACGATGCAATTAAGATCGTGGGTGGAAAGGCTAGAATAAATTCAGCAAGTTGTGTAGGCTGTGGTCTTTGTGTTTCCGTTTGTCCGCCAAATGCTTTGAGATTCTAAGCATGGTGCAAAGTTATGGGTATATCTCTGGCTGAGTGTCCCCATAACTAATTTCTTTTAATGAGATTGTAAACTAGGCAACTGATAAGATGGATTGTATTTTATTTTCAGTAATTGATCCGTTTACCAGACTCCTATCACTTTCCACCAACCCAAACCTATTGTGAGGAAGATTATTATGCTAATTATGCTGAGAACGAGTCCCGCTTTCATCAGGTCTTTGATTTCAACGTATCCGGAAGAGTAAACTATCGCAGCTGATGGGGTCGCTATGGGAAGCATAAACGCCATTGCCGAACCCATTGCGATTAAGTAGGTTGGAAGAAGTCCAGGATATCCTAGTTCCATAAGAGTGGGAATTGCAATTGGAAGCACTACTGCAGTAGCCGCTGAATTACTCATAAGATTTGAAATTACCAGTACGAGCACGAGAAGTGAAATTAGCACTATAAGTGGATAATTACCTATAAATTCCTGTATTTTCAATGCTAGGAATTGAACGGATTCCACATTTTCCATTGAGAGTGCATTGCTTAATGTTAGAGCTCCACCATAGAGAAATAGAAGACCCCAGGGCATGTTTTGTTCTATGTTTCGCCACGTTATTGTTCTGGTAGCAACAAGTAAGATCAGTCCTCCAATAGCGATGGTGGCTAGTCCAATTCTTGTACCTACAGTCATCCATAGAACAAATGCGATTGTGAATATTATTCCTGCCTTCTTCTCATCTACACTAACTTCACCGAGATCTTCTACTTCCTCTTTCAGTTTGCTTCTGATTTTACTAGCGTTTATTTTATCCCAGGGATAAACTGTTTTCAAAACGATAAAGACCGTAAAAATTAGGATAAGAGCGATGGGACTACCGGCAATCACCCATTCTAAAAAGCCCACTGAGATATCTTCTGCTGCTCTTTCTAGAATGCCTAGCGCCAGAACGTTTCTTGCTCCACCGAGCAGGGTGGCTATGCTCCCTACAGACGTTGAATAAGTTAAAGCTAGGAAGATGGCTATTCCGAAGTTTTCATCTTGGCTTATCTCTCCGGCTTCTACTATGCCCATCAATACGGGTAAAAGGAGGGCGGCTACAGCATGGGCGGGCATAGTAAAGGCCATAAGACCACCGAGTAGACATACACCTAGCATTATTCTGGATGAACCCTTTCCGAATTTTTGTAAGAATTTAAGGGCCACTCTTTTGTGGAGGTTTGTTTTCTGCATAGCGATTCCGAAAGATATCCCTCCCATTAAGAAAAATAAGGCGGTGCTGCTGAATCCGATAAATGCGTTTGAGGGGTTGACAATTCCCAGAAGAGGAAGGAGAATGGATCCTAAAAGGGCGGTCAATCCTAGCGGGAATACTTCTGTTACCCAGAGTATGGTCACAAAAGCTAATATGCCCAGCGCTCTCTGGCCCCTTGTGGATAATCCTTCTGGAGTTGGTAATATTGAAATTACTATTAAAGCAAATATTGCTGCACTTAAGTAGTAACCACGTCTGATATATTCTGGTTTTGGAAATTTTTTCTCGCTTATCTCTTGCTCGTGGCTACTCTCGTCTATGTCCTCCATCAATATGCCCCGAAAGAATATAGTTTTTGAATTTTGTAAAGATTTCTCCCAAAACGTCTAATTTTTAGATTGTCTTCACTTCGCAAGAAAGTTTTCCGCAAATAAAATCTATTTCTTTCCCGAGAAAGATCTCGGCCATTCTATCTCTCAGCTGTTCGATTAGAACTAGATCTATGGAATATTGTTCGGCCGCCTTAATTACTTCTTTTGTAGGATTACCTGAGACGTACAGGGCTTTAGTAGACACGCCTTTTTTTGCAGCTTTTTTCTTCACTTTCTCTGCGTATTCCTTTGCTGATTTCTCTTGGACTTTCTCTTGGGTCTTCTTGAAAATTTTGATGATTTCGCTTTCCTCTCCCATTTGTCCAGTCCTATACCTAATGCTTCTTGTAGGTGCTTCATCGAGAATGTGCAACAAAAATATTTTTCCTCCTTTGTTGAGTCTGTCAAGCGCTACTTCCTCAGCTTTTTTTGGTAGTTCTTCCCCGAAGAAGGGAACCAATACTCTTTCTACTTTACGATTTTCCATTATCTTCCCTTGGCAGATGTAATATTATCTCTCCCTAACTAAAGAGTTGACCCGATAAACGTTTTTAATTGTTTAGGATATTTAAGGGGGGGTCAAGTTTACTGGAAAAGAGAAGCTACAGCGGATCCCAGGAAAAATAAAACTATCAAAACAGTTATGAGCTGTACTAGGCTGATTCTTTTTACTCTATCCCACTCCAGGGATATTATTAATAAAATAATTCCTATAGAAATTCCGAGGTAGTAAATGTAGCTTTCCATAGCTTCTCAACCCTTTAGAAAATAATCCTTTCTTATGGTTAAAGGCTTTTCCGTTTAGCGGCCTAACCTCTTTGTTTTGAGCTCCAAATTTTGGGAATACTTTTAAACTAAAATCTATAAGATTCTCTGGTTAATATAAAGTAATCGAATTTAGTTGGGGCATGCTTATGACTAAAACAATGTTGATTAGTGAGAAGCCAGATGCAGCAGCCAAGATAGCTGGTGCATTATCGGAGGGGGGAGCAGTGGAAAAGGAACTCAATGGAGTACCTTACTACGAATTTGAGCGCGATGGTGTAGAATTGGTTACAGTGCCTGCGCTGGGTCATTTGTTTACCTTAAAAAATAAGGAACCTATCAGAGATTATCCAATGTATGACATTGCTTGGGTTCCTAAGTACGAGGCCAATAACACGTCCGGAGACTCCGAACCGTTCATCAAAGCGATTGAAGAACTATCGGAGGACGTCGATGAGTATATCAATGCTACTGATTACGACCAGGAGGGTGCTGTGATCGGATATACAATTCTCAAATATATTTGTGGCGATGGAGCGGTCGAGAATTCAAAAAGAATGAAGTTTTCTACGTTGACAAAGGATGAACTTCAGGAATCTTACGATAATTTACTTCCTGAGATGGATAGAGGACTGATTAATTCTGGAGTAAGCAGACATATGTTGGATTGGTATTGGGGAATGAATCTTTCGAAGGCCCTCACTTCTGCTGTTGAAACTGCTCATGATAGATTTGTAAAACTTTCAGTAGGACGGGTTCAGACTCCTACTCTTAAGGCGCTACTGGAGAGGGAAAAGGAAATAGAGGAGTTTGATCCGGACCCCTACTGGGTTATAGAGCTACTATTCCAGTTTGATGACCAGGAAGTGAAAGGAAAGTTCGAGGAAAAGAAGATATTTGATGAGGAAAGGGCGGAGGAAGTAAAAGAAAAATGCGAGGGTAAAAACGCCGTTGTTGAAAATATCAAAACTAGAAAATATACAAATGACCCTCCGACGCCGTTCAACCTAAGTTCTCTGCAATCAGAGGCCCATAATCAGTTCGGGTATTCGCCAGCCAGGACCCAGCAACTTGCACAGAGCTTATATAACGATGCTTTGATTAGCTATCCCCGGACTGGCTCTCAAAAACTTCCTGAGTCGATAGGTTATGAGGAAATTATCAAAAATATAGGGGAAATAAGAGGATATAAAGGTAGAGTTAGGGATCTTTTAAAAGAGCAAGCCGAATTAACTCCGAATGAAGGTAAGCCTGATGATCCGGCCCATCCTGCGATATATCCTACAGGTGTGAAGCCCGATGATTTGGAGGGTCCAAGAAGAAAGGTTTACGATCTTATAGTTAAGAGATTTCTTTCTACTTTTGCTGATGAGGCCGTAAAGCAGAGCGTCAGAGTGGACTTGGATATTGAGGGTGAATATTTCTTCTTAAGGGGAAGAAAGATTTTGGAGGAGGGTTGGCTCCGTTATTATGCTCCTTACGGTACCTCTGATGAGATTATATTACCTGAGATAGAAGAGGGACAAACACTCGAGGTAAAAGAGTTTCTCTACAAAGAGAAGGAGACGAAACCACCAGCTAGGTATAATCGTTCCTCTACTGTAAAGGAGATGGAGAACAAGAATTTGGGAACAAAAGCCACTCGTGCAGGCATTGTGGAAAGTCTATTTGATCGAAATTACATTGATGGTCAGCGCATTAGAGTTACTACTATAGGTCGGCAGCTTATCGAATCTCTGGAGGAGTATTGTCCTGAAATAATAAGTGAGGAGATGACTGCTCACTTTGAGGAGGAGATGAAGAAAATTCGCGAGGGTTCTAGAGATAAGAGCGAAGTTCTGGAGAAAGCAAAGAAAAAATTGGGCGAAATTTTGGAGGAGTTCAGAGAGCATGAGGAGGAGATAGGTGAGCCTTT
>JBKHIS010000067.1:0-5601 GCA_046538535.1 Hadesarchaea archaeon
CGCGTTCGAAGTTTTCCCTGTTCCCTGCGCTAAGCTTTCAGCTGAATCACGATTGATTATCGAATAGAGTGCTATGACGGTGATTAGTGTGATTAAAATCATCAGAGGGGACTAAGTCACATCTTGAGCCCTTTCCGCCTTCCTATCCTTAAATCCTCCTGTTGGGAAGCCCTAAACGTGTATCGAAGAGCGTAGTTAAAACAAGACTTAGTTCTGAGGAATGTCAATAGTTGGAGCTATTCGGATTCCCCACCCTCGCCGAGGATCCACTTTAACGTTTCTATTTCCCTCTGGATGGCAGTCTTTCTCATTATGTTGGAGCGAACGTCCAAGTTCTCCTTTTTGTTTTGGGATTTCTCCAGTCTCTTTCTTACTTCCTTTTCCGGGCGGAGCGTGGATGAGGCCAAATCGTTTATACATGACTGACAAAGTCCCATAATAGCCGGGTTGTCGTTACATCTTTCACAAGGAGACCCTCTCTTTCTTTCCTGCTTTCGTTCCTCCTCGCTTTCCTCCTTTTTTCCCTCCTTTGCTTTCGACACGATCTGATCGGTGCAGGATTTGCAGAGCTGTAGCACGGCCCTCTGCTCACCACAGTGATCGCACATGTTCTTGCTATCGGCCATCTTTATCACCCTTGGGCGCAGTACCCGTTTCCCCTCGTTTGGTGGAGATAGGTTAAATGGGGACTTGTCTGCGCCGCCTGATATATAAAAGAGGTAAATCGTAAATAAAAATTCTTTCCTGCCTCCGCGGTATCATTTTTTTACAATGTTGCTTTTCTTGCATACTGCCTTCAACCAATTTTTGTACAGAATCTTCGCAAATCGCTACGCTTTTGGATTTCCCTCCGGCTGTTCTATCCTGAGAGAAGCTCTATCAACAACCAGTAGATGTCGCCGTAAAAGAGTGCGATGGGGACTCCGATGCCGAAAGAAGGCGCGAAGGGAAGGCCTTGTTTTATCCTTATCCGGTCCTCCAGCTCCCCCTCCTTGACGAACTCCTTCAGCAGCTTTATGTCCTCCTCGTAGAATCCGGCGGCCTTTCTGCTGTCCGCCAGGATCTCGTCCCAATCCGGTCTGAGTCCAACGTTTCTTTCTCCTTTTAAAACGCCTTTTGCTCTGTCCATGATACCCTCGCCCTCGTATCGGCCGACCTCTCCGTCGTCTAAATATATCGTCTCGGCCGGAATCATTCCGTCCTTCAGCTCAGTTATTTGAACCTTCTCCTCGAGAACCTCCCGATTGATAACTTTGACGCCGGTAATCAGAAGGGCTATTCCCCAGACTATTGCGAAGGAAATCAGTAGCATGTCAGCGTTTCCGAGAGGATCGGGATAGAGTCCGTAGGCAGCCAGCCCAAGCGCTACGGGAAGTTCCACCTTCAGTGGGAGTCTGTATATAATGAAAATGAAAACGAGTGAAAGCAGTACTTGAATCGCCGTGTGTGCGTTCACGGGACTCAATACTTCGGTGGCTAGGACGGATCCACCCGTTATCGCAAAAGGTGAAACAAGCATTCGTCTGTAGTTTTCTCGGATCGGGTCGGCGATCATACTTCCGACATCGGGTGTTTTTGCGGCGCGGTAAATCACGTAGGCAAACAAGACAGGAGCAAGGCACAGGAAGCTGTTGAGGAATACCGTCAGGGGGAAGGGGTAAGGAGCAGAAACGTAGGAAGCATCCAATGCTGGCAGGATTGATTCTGAACTGTATCCGGCCAGGAGCGCGCCGAGTGCTGTAAATAACTTTACATCGCCTCCTGCCCATCCCCCGACATACCACATCAAGTATCCAAGTCCGAAGGCCCCAGCAGCACCGAGAAGGCCACTGACTCCGAACAATGGATCGAATCGGTAGGCTCCATATCCCAAGTGAAGAGCCACTCCAGCGATTATGAGGGGATAGGTTAGATTATCAGGTATTATTCTCTCCTTCAAATCCGTGTAGGTTGCCACCATCACGCCAAATATAGATAGCAGTCCAACTGCGATGTCAAACCACATTCTATCATCCCTTAATAATAGGAGTTCGCTCCGAATAAAAAGTTGAAGCGTATTTATCGTTAGTTATTATCGGCTCTTCTGCTTATTTCCCATTCAAGGCTAAAATCGCTCCAAATATCTAGGTCACCTTTTCTCTTGAGTGCTTCCAGGCGATCAATCATGCCTGGGACGTGCCCTGCTCCGATCACGCAAACAACGTTTCCTGTATTTGTCCTCATTATCCTCGATATTTTCGAAGCCATGTAGTCGTTTCTCTCCTCGATTAGGATCCTGTAGGCGGGTTCGGATAGATCCCTAAAGGATTCGACGAGAGCCTCCACGGTTCCCTCTTCGGTTAGGTCATTTAGTTCCATTTCCCCTTCCTCAATTATCATCGATTTCACGATCTCAAAGAGTAGACTCAATTTGTCTCGAAAGGACAGTTCGTTCACGAGCCTGTGCATGGTGATGTTTATGTCCCGATCGATAAGTTTGATCTCGGAGTTCATTTCCTCCGCTCGTTCCACTGCGGTAAGCATCTCCTCCCCTGGAAGCATTCCGGTTCTCTCAGCCATCTTATCCTGAACGAACTTCAAAATTCTGGAGAGGATTCCGGCGCGAGAGATCTCAATTCGTCGATCGTCCTCGTCCAACTGTCCGGTCAGCTCGAGATATCTGGAGGGACAGAGCTCGACGCATACGGTCTCTGGTTCCTTTTCTGCTATCGCTCTTTCTACCTCCAGTCTGCTTTTGGGGAGTATGTGGGCTACTCCCACCAGTGTGAGTCTATCTCCAACGTCTCTGATCATATTCTTTTTTCAACCTCGTAAGTCAGCGCAACGTCCTTTCCTATCCTTTCGACGTTTTTTAAGATTAGGCTGATCCCCTCAGATATTCTTTTGAACCCGTCTCCCCCAACGAGCGTTTTTGCTTTCTTTCCTCCGACTATCTTGGATCCGATTACCACTCTTATTTCATCTACAAGACCGCTTTTCAGCATGCTCCAGTTTAAAGTGGATCCACCCTCCAGCATAACGCTTTCGATTCCTCTTTTAAAGAGCTCCTTCATCAAAGCCTTGAGATTCACCATCCCATTTTGATTGGGGGTAATTCTCAGGACTTTTCCGCCTGCCTTCTCCAGAATCCTTCTCCTTTCCTCATCCAGTGTCTCGACCACCGCGATGTAAGATTTGGCGGAGTCATCCAGGACCTTTGAGCCAGGAGGTGTCCTCCCCCAGCTGTCCACAACGATTCTGGCGGGGTTTTTGCCCTCCACCCTTCTCACCGTAAGTTCCGGATTGTCTGCCAGAACAGTTCCAATTCCCACCATGACGGCATCGGATTTCGCTCTGATTTTATGTACAGTCTCTAGATCCCTCCTGCCGGAAATTTTGTCACCTTTGCCGGCAGAGATTTTTCCATCGACCGTCATGGCAGAGTTCATCAGTACGCTAGGCCTCTTCATGGGACTCCATCTAATTTTCCAGTGTGGAATGGTTAAAGATTCTTCCTTTTTTCAATCGAAAGATTATAAAGTAACTTAAGGGTAGTAAGAAAAAGAACATTAGGAGGTGCAACTATATGAGAGCTTCCGAATATTATGACATGCCCATTTATAGCGATAATGGTAACTATGTCGGGGAGGTTCAGGAAGTTGTTCTTGACGTGGAAGATGGCGTTGTGTTAGGCCTTGGCTTTGGAAAGAGCCAGGACCGCGTAACTTCCGTTCCTTACGAGAATGTTATGGCTATAGGGGATATAATTCTCGTCAAGAGCGAGGCTGCTAAAAAGGCTAAGTCTGGGGGAGAATCGGAGAATCAGTAGGATGATACAGGAGTTCGATGGAAAGGAACCCGAAATTCACGAGACCGCCTACGTTCACCCTTCCGCAACCATCATTGGGGATGTTGAGATAGGAGCTAGATCAAGCGTATGGCCCGGTGCAGTTATTAGGGGTGATTTGGCTCGTGTGGAAATAGGCCGGTATACCTGCGTTCAGGATAATGCTGTCGTCCATACGGATTA
This sequence comes from Hadesarchaea archaeon, assembly GCA_046538535.1. GTDB lineage: Archaea > Hadarchaeota > Hadarchaeia > Hadarchaeales > JAGGTB01 > CAYLJV01. Next base: position 4,010 of record JBKHIS010000067.1, read on the forward strand.
TGGCAAGTTTGGCAACGAGGGAGAATTCCCTATGGTTGAGCTCGGGGATTACGTGGTTGTGGGGCATCAAGCTCTAATTCATGGAGCTAAGATTCACGATGAATGCCTCATTGGTGCAGGCTCAACGGTTTTCAATAGAGCAGTGATACACGAGCACGCTCTGGTGGGTTTGGGAGCGGTTGTTCTTGAAGACACTGAAGTTCCGCCCCGCAAGGTCGTTGTAGGAATACCTAGTAGGGAACTCAGGGAAATAGATGAGGAAAACTTGGATAAATTTAGGCAAAGCGCAGAGGATTACGCGGATCTGGCCGCTCGGTACAAGGATCAGCTATAAACCTCTTCTTTCCGCCTGTATTTTTGATGTTAAAAATACATGGGTATGATTTAACCTATATCAAAAAACGATTATACATGATGATCCGCGATAAGGAAAATGTAGGCCCATAAAAGATACTAGAAGGTGAAATTTCATGGATGTGTTATTTAGGTTACAGATTCTGCTCGCTGTTGTCCCGATTCTGTGGATTTCAATATACGTTATAGACCGTAAATATGATCTTGAATCAAAGGGGTTATCCCTTGGAATCGGGACTATTTTATGGAAAACAAAAAGGGGCCTTGGTCTGATCGATAGGCTTTCCAAGAAGCTGAAAAACTTCTGGGCAGCCTACGGAAATCTCTCAGCTGCTTTGGGGGCAATTTTGATGATGATTTTCTTCATCTTCGTCTTTTGGGGCGTTGTATCAGGGTTAATGAATTATTTTAGTCCAACTGGTGGGATTGAGTATCCTACCAGCATCAAGACTAGACCTATTTTACTCCCCGGTATAAATACTCCCTTGTTTTTAGGATTGGTTTCCTTTGCTGTCATTTTGATAATTCATGAGGGAGCCCACGGAGTTATTTTGAGGCGTCTCGGCATGAAGACCAAATCCGCCGGACTCGCAGTGTTTTTATTTATAATTCCTGGAGCCTTCGTCGAGCAGGACGATGAGGAGTTTGATAATTCCGCTCCACTTGATAGGATGAAGGTTGCGGGAGCAGGGCCGGTTACTAATGTTATTGGAGCATTTCTAATCTTAGGTCTTATTTTCCTTCTTGTGAGTCCTTTATCTGGAATTAGAATTCATTCAGTTGAATCTGGCGAAGCTGCCGAAAATGTGGGCTTGGAAGCCGGTGATAGGCTGATTAGCATAAACGGGGTTGAAATGGAGAACATATCTCATTTTCAGGATTTTATGCAGGAGACTAACCCTCACGATACCTTGACTGTGGAAACTCAGAGAGGAACACATAATGTTGTTCTTAGTGAGCACCCCACGGATAACATTGGTTTTTTGGGTGTTTCTACCGTTGAGGCTCGGTCCAATTTGGAGTTAATGAAGTCTATGTTCATGGAGCCAATCGCGATTCTGGCCATTGCGCTAAACGTAATAATAGGTGGGCCTTCTCTTTTCGCGGAGGTAGCGTATCAGTCTCTGATTCCATGGAGCGTTATTGAGCTCATGAAATGGATATTCGCGCTCAATATCCTCGTTGGCCTTTTTAACCTTCTGCCGCTTAAACCCCTTGACGGCGGACATATGATCCAA